>NZ_JAEHBO010000107.1:0-13788 GCF_016483575.1 Bacillus cereus group sp. N12 | reverse complement strand
ATTACATACCATCTCATACGCCTAAGCAATGATTCATCCATTTCAATATCATAATACCCGAGCCACTCACTCCATTCATAACGCGGAATGTACCAGTATAATAACATACCTAGGTCTAGAGCTGGGTCAGCAATGACAGCTCCATCCCAATCAATTAAAAACAACTCATCTTCGTCCGACAATATCCAGTTGTTATGGTTTACATCACAATGGCATACAACGAATTCATTATATTCAATACTTTTTAATGAATCCGTTAAATATTGAAGGCCTTGCTGAATTGTTTCATCTACCCTTATATCTCCCCTTAAAACAAGTTGCAATTGTTGTAATAACTCTTGGGCGTGAAGCGGCTGCTTCCCAAGTCTTTGAATCATCTGCACAAGCGCTTTAGAGGAGTGTATTTTCTTCAAAAGTTTCGCAACACGTTCTAGTTTCATATCCTCTGGCTCTAGCTTCTGTCCCGGAAGCCATTTTTGAGCAGAAATCACATCACCGTTCGTTACCCTTCTTGTCCAAAGTAATTTTGGAACAATTCCTTCTGCTGACAATACCGCTAAAAAGGGCGATGTATTCCGCTTTAAAAATAACTTCTGTTGTCCGTTTTGCGCAATATATGCATCGCCCGTTACTCCACCAGCCGGTACAAGACTCCACTCTTTTCCTAATAATTGTTCCAACCATTCCATATTCATTACCCGTTAACAAATCCTTATCTTTTATAGTTATGAAAAGAAAAACCGCAACATTTCTACACATGTTGTGGATTCATATATATTTTACTGTAAATGAAAAGAAAACTTGGCATAAGCCAAAAACTCTCTATTTTATTTTACAAAACCACTCATAGAATGACAACTTATCAAAATCGTCACCTTTGTCAATTCTACATTTATTACATTCTCATCGTCAAGTAGCGATTTGTCACATTATCGTCAATATATACGTGCTAATGGGAGCCAATTGAAGTTCCTTTCCTCTAAATGAAGAAATTGGCTCTATTTTCGCTTGCTTTTCGTTTACTAACACATGCCACGTTCCTTCTTTTGGAAGCTGCACCGTTTTAGCTTCCAAACCGCTATTAAATAAAACGACAATTTCTTTCCACGGCCCAAACAATTCTACATGCTCTAGGTGGTATGCAAGTACTTCTGTAGATGTTTGCAAAAAAGTCATATGCTTTTTTATAAGATCTGCGTTTTGTAATCGGAATGCCCCGTGCTCTTTGCGAATCGCAATTAACCCTTTTATATAGTTAACTGTCTCCATCTCTTTCTCTTTTTGATCCCAGTCTAATCGATTTATTTCATCATTTGCATTATAACTATTTTCATTTCCATTCTTCGTACGATAAAACTCTTGTCCTGCGTGTAAGAAAGGAATTCCTTGCGAAAGAATAACTATTGCGCTTGCTAGAAGGTGCCGTTTTTTCAAAATTTCTTCCGGTTCTTCATTACTGTGCACTAGTTTATCCCACATCGTCATGTTGTCATGACATTCTACATAGTTAATACTTTGTACCGGTTCTAGAAATAATCCTGTTTCTTTCACACTTAAAAGACTACCTGATGCTATATACTGTAAATGCTGACAGTCTACATGCCCACCAAACGCAAAACCACGTTTAGTTACATTAAATGTGCTACCTTTTATTCCATCACGAAATTGATCATTAAACTGCGCGATATGTGGCATTTTTCTTGCATTATTTAACGTTGCTTTTTCCTCAAGAGGAAGCGGTGTTTGTAAATCCCATCCTTCTCCTAATAACAATGCGTCTCGCTTTATGTTTCGCACTTCTTTTTCTATTATGTTCATTGTATCAACATCTAAAATCCCCATTAAGTCGAATCGGAATCCATCAACATTGTATTCCGTCAGCCAATATAAAATAGACTCTATAATGAATTTCCTCATCATTTTCCGTTCAGACGCTATATCATTTCCAACTCCCGTCCCATTAGAAGGCATACCATCTTCGCCATGGCGAAAATAATAACCTGGAACAAGCTTTTCAAATGATGATAGTTCTCTTTCATAAACGTGATTATATACAACATCTATAACTACTCGGATACCGTTCTCATGAAATGTTTCAATCAATTGCTTACACTCTACTATCCTGTTATACGGATCAGCAAGGTTTGTAGCATAAAACCCCGTTGGCGTATTGTAATATAATGGATTATAACCCCAATTATATGCGCCGGAAGGATTTGCCTCATCTACACCACCGAAACAAGATAACGGTAATAATTCAACATGTGTAACACCTAAATCTTTTATATGAGACAATCCTGTTAACGTCCCATTCCGTCCCGTCGTCCTCTCTTCCATCAACCCTCTATATGTTCCTTTTTTATTCACTCCACTATTTGGGTGAATAGTCGCATCACGAATATGCAGTTCATACAATATAGCATCTGTCATTGACTGTAATGGTGGTAATTCCTCTCGTCTCGTTACATTCGTCTTTTCCAAATCGATAACAACACCGTATTTCCCATTTGCAGTCGTTGACTTTGTGTATGGATCCACCGCTTCATTCCATATTAAATTAATACAGACGAGGAAGGTATATCGAGCCCCATCATGATCCCCTTGTAATGCATGAACCCAAACACCATTTTCTTCTCTATGCATGTCATAATCGGTATATTCTTTATCACTTTTATAAAATCTTACTTTTGCAAGCCTCGCAGTTGGAGCCCACACTTTAAATGTTGTTGCTTCTTTTTTGTATACAGCACCTAAATCTGTGCCTTCGTAATAATACTTCTCATCGAAAATTGCCGTTCGAATAACAGCGCCTATTTGTAAATCCGTTTCTTCGTTCCGTTCATCTCGTACTGTATAATACTTCCCCACATCTAGTGACTCTTCTATAAAGCACTCATACTTTGTTGCATCTGGAAGCGCAATAGTATGAGCAATCGGTAAATCTTTCACATTATTTCCTTCTTGCAAACGAAATGTCCGACTTGTTCCATACGCATGTGGGAGCAAAATTGTAATTTTATTCATTTCATCTAAATAGGCATCAAATGGACGTTTTACTTTCAACATAAAAAAATCACCATCATTCTCAAAATTAAAATAAAGTGAATCTTTAATCAATTCAGGGTATCCCCTGCTAATTATTAGCCCCCACCAATCGGGCCTTTGTGTGAGTATACGAGCTGCAAATAATAAAGCTTTTCTTATTAGCAAGACTCTATACAGTAACTCCATTATTCTCTATAGTATATTCACCTGTATAAAAAACGTTTTCATACATTCTATTTTTGTAGTTTTATTTCAGCAATCGATTTATATTTCGGTGTTTCCTTCACGTGAGATTCGTATAAAGTAATTGTATCCGCTTGAAATGATATTTCAGGCACTTTTTTTATATTTTCCAAATGAAACTTTCTTTCTCCCATCCATTTACGAGCAACAGTAATATGTGGATGATACGGACGTGTTTCTAAAGAAAACCCATTCCCTTCACAAATCGCATGCACTTGCTTTTGTAACTGAAACAACTCATGATTCTCACTTACCTTCGCCCAAAAAATACGTGGCCTGTCTTCCATGCCAAATGTTGAAAATCCTTGTAATGTGAAAGGTAGTTCCTTTTTTTCTATAAGTGTTTGTAATCCATTCTTTATTCCTTCTAATTGTTCCTCTGTCGCACTTCCTAAAAAGGAAAGGGTAATATGATAGTCTTCCTTATGTACCCACGAGCGAAATGGTAATTCCTCCTCCATATCCTCTTTATAATTAGAGAGCACTTCTTTTATATAATTTGGTAAAGTAATTGCGACAAAATAATGCGGCTCCATTTATATCATCTCCTTCTTTTTATTGTTGCTTTTCTTTCTTATCTCATTCAGTTAAAAAGAAGCCGCCCTCTAAAGTAGAGAGCGGTCATTATTCATATATCCTTTATTTCGCTAATTCATGAATTGCTTGCGCGTAAATTGCTGTTGCTTTTAATAAGTCTTCAATTTCAATGTACTCATCTTTTTGATGCGCAAGTTCTTCTTTTCCAGGGAATAGCGGGCCAAATGCAACGCCAGCTTTCAATGAACGGGCGTAAGTACCACCGCCGATTGCTAATAGCTCTGCTTTTTCTCCTGTTTGTTCTTCATACACGCGCTGCAGCGTACGAATTAATACGTGGTCTTTATCGACGTGATGCGGACGAGAGTTAGAATAATCCGCTACTTCAAATCCATGAATACTAACGTATTCTTTTAACTTCGCAATCATTTCTTCAAAGTTAGTCGTAACTGGGTAACGTACGTTTAACCCTAAGTTGCCACCGTTTTCTTTCGTATAAGAAAGGCGACCGACATTCACTGTTAACGGACCGCTAACTTCGTCTTTATAAGCAATAGTAGCTTTTTCACCAAAAATATCACCAGTAAATGTTTCTGCTGCAAATGTCGCAAATGCATTTGCTTTTCCATCAAGTGAAACTGTAGTTAAGAAGTTTGCTAATAGTAAACCTGCATTTTCTCCTTTTTCTGGAGTAGATCCGTGTGCTGAAATTCCTTCTATTTGCAACGTCACTGTATTTCCTTCTATAGTTGAGTTCCCTATTTTTTTAGCCGTTTGTAAATACTCTTCATATGCTACTGTAAGTGCATTTACATCTTCTCCTGTAATAACCGCTTTTGCAAAATCAGGAACCATGTTTAAACGGCGGCCTGACTCAAATGAAACGAGTTCATATACACCTTTTTTCTCTTCACTACCATTTTGCACAACTTGTATATCAGAAATTCCTTTTTCTGCATTAATAATTGGAAAGTCCGCGTCTGGCGCAAAACCGATTGTTGGCATTTCTTCGTTTTTAAAGTAGTGATCTACACATTTCCAGTTACTTTCTTCATCTGTTCCTAAAATCATACGAACGCGTTTTGAAAGAGGCAACCCTAATTCTTTCACAATTTTCATCGCATAATAAGCTGCCATCGTTGGGCCTTTATCATCAATTGCACCACGTGCAAAAATCTTTCCTTCGCGAATATCTGCACTATATGCAGGAGTCGTCCAGCCATCTCCTTCTGGTACAACATCAACATGACAAAGAATACCTACTAGTTCTTCTCCTTGTCCCATTTCAAGATGACCTGCATAACCTTCTAAATTTTTAGAAGAAAAACCTTCTAATTCTCCTTTATGTAACATGAAAGATAAAGCTTTTTCTACACCTTCACCGAACGGTGCGCCCTCTTTCGCCGACTCTTCTTCCCACACACTTTTAATTTGCAAAAATTGTTGTGTATCACGAATTAAATCATCTTTTCGTTTTGCAACTTCTTCTGTCCAATTAATCGCTGACATCACGCATCCATCCTTCGCTATATTATCTCTTTCATCATAGCAAACCGAAATCCCTTATGCCATACACGAAAGTCAAATACCGAACAATTGTAATATTTCAGATATTTCCCATTAGTTTTTCTTTTATTTTTTCAAAAATTTTTGCAGGAATTTGGCGTTTTACGTAGAATTTTATGTGTTAGTTGACTGATCATATATACAATGTCAACTACCAATATTTTTCTATATGAAATTTTGTTAAACTTTTGTAAAATTTAAGTAGATTAAAGCATGAATTTTATCATGTAGAGTACAATGGTAGTAACGACCTTCTTTCCTGAATGGGGTCAAAAAAACTAGTAGAGGAGTGGTTTTCTCTTGAAACCTACAACTACTCGTATGCTAACACGCATTAAATCAATTTATATGTACATCAATGAAAACGGAACGGTAACGACGAAAGACCTTGTAGATGAGTTCGGGATCACACCGCGAACGATACAACGTGATCTAAATGTGTTGCAGTTTAATGAACTCGTGTATAGCCCTTGCCGCGGTAAGTGGACAACAACAGGAAAGAAAGTGAGAATGACCTCATAACGAAAAAATAATTGTATGTAAATAAATACATACCCCTTTCTAACTCATTAGAAAGGGGTCTTTTCTGCGCCTAAAAACAGGACTACTTCTCAGTATCTACTTGATATGTTTTTAACATTTCTACTTCTTCATCTGTTAGCTCTCGGTATTCTCCAAGTTCTAGTTCTTCATCTAATACTAACGGACCCATCTCTGTTCTCTTTAGGTAAACAACCTTTTTCCCTACTGCTTCAAACATGCGCTTCACTTGATGGAATTTTCCTTCTGTAATCACAAGCTCAATTTCAGAAACATCATCGCTTTTTAATATTGTAAGTGCACCTGGTTTCGTTTCATAACCATCGTCTAAAATAACACCTTTAGCAAACTCTTTTACATCCTCTTCCGTTACAACTCCTGCAACGTGTGCATAGTATTTTTTCGGCACATGCTTTTTCGGAGATAATAATTGATGTGATAACTTCCCGTCATTTGTTATCAATAAGAAACCTTCCGTATCGATATCAAGTCGTCCAACTGGGAACGGATCAAAGATTGCATCTTCTAGTTCTAATAAATCTATTACTGTTTCGTGATTATCATCTTCTGTAGCTGAAATTACACCTTGTGGTTTATGCAGCATTAAATAAACAAACTCTTTATATTCTACAACTTCACCGTGAATCATAACTTCTTGCTCTTCTACATTTACATGAACCTTTGCATCTTTCACCGGCGTTCCATCAATCTTCACAACGCCGTCTTTCAATAATTTCTTTACTTCTTTTCTACTTCCGTATCCCATATTCGCTAATAATTTATCTAATCTCACGTTTTTCACCTTCTTTATTTATCATAGAAAAGGGGACGTATTTACGCCCCTTTTGATTTCAACTTTATTTTGAATCTACTGCCAAGTTTACGCTGGATTTTCTCTAACGCTTCTCCGCCAAATACTCTTTCAAGTACTCCTGTGCGAATTGCTAACAGACCGTAAACAAGACCACCAACACCTGCACAAATCGCAACTGTAATTAAAGCACCAATACGGCCATCTGGCGAAATCATGAAGGATAGAATCCACTGTGATAGTTTTACCGCCACGACCATTACAAGTGTTAATACTGCAATTTGGAATGTTCTCTTATATACAACACCAAATGAATAGTGTGCATGTTTTTGGATTTGTCTATTCGTATACCATACGGACGCTAAGAAACCGACTGCAGTAGCTAAAATCGCTCCTACTGTACCGAAATATCGAATAAAGATTACGTTACATACAAATTTCAAAATAACACCCATAACAAGTGCGACAATCGCATGTTTTTGTTGATTAATCCCTTGCAGAATCGCGGCTGTCACCGTAAATAAAGCAAATAACAATGCAACTGGTGCATACCACATTAACACTTGTCCACCTAATGGATCTGAATCGTAAAACGCAGTGTAAATTGGATAAGCCAGTGTTGAAATACCGACAACTGCTGGCAATGTTAAAAACATATTCGCCTGGAATGTTTGTGTAATTTGTAATTTTAAATAGCGATATTGTTTTTCCGTAAATGATTTTGTAATCGCTGGTACAAGCGTTAAACTAAACGCTGTTGCAAGCGATACTGGAATCATAATTAATTTATGCGTCCACATTGTGAAAATACCGAGCGCTCGCTCTGCGATATCACCTTGACCAATTGCCTGCATAATAGAGTTAAATGTCAATGTATCAATTTGTTGATATAAAGGAATTGTTAACCCAATTACAACGTAAGGAATTGCATACGCAAATAACTCTTTAAACAATTGAACGGTACTTACTGTCGATTCTGGTACAGTTTGTTCAATTAAATATTGATCCAAATATTTTTTACGTTTTAACCAGTACCAAATTAATACGCCGAGTGCTCCAACTGCTGAAACGAATGCAGCGAATGTCGCAACTCCGACTGCTGTTGCTACTGTACCGCCAAGTATTTTAATAACGATGAAACTACCCGCTAGTAAAAAGACGATACGAATAATTTGTTCAATAATTTGTGACACCGTAGTCGGTCCCATCGATTGGTGACCTTGGAAATAACCACGAATCAAACTTGCTGCCGGTACAACAATAAGTGCGAAACTTACGAGGCGAATAATCGTCGTAACTTCTTCTACCTTATTTTGTAAACTTTGTTTACCAAGCATTGCTTCTGCAAATAATGGTGCGGTCATGTACAGTACTAAGAAAGAAAGAACTCCTGTTACTATCATCATAACCATTCCCGAGCGGAACATTCTTCGGCTCGTTTTATAATCTCCAAGTGCATTATATTTGGAAACAAACTTTGAAACAGCAAGCGGCACCCCTGCCGTTGCAATACTTAAAAATATCGTATATGGAATATATCCATATGTATAGAGCGTTCCGCCTTCTGTGCCTACTAATGCATGAAACGGAAAGACGTAAATCATGCCTAAGAACTTTACTAAAAATGTCCCTAACGTCACAATAAGCGTTCCGCGCAGAAATTTTGAATCGGACATACGAAAATCCTCCTACTTCCTATATAACGCTGAACTCTAACTTTTGTATTGTACCACAATTCTCCCCTCAAGCAGTACTTCACTCTATTTTTCTTTTAAGGGAAAACATGCTATTCTTTTAGGCAGGAAATGTAGAAAATGAGGTCGATATATTATGCATTATGATGTTATTGTAATCGGTGGCGGGCCTTCTGGGCTAATGGCTGCAATCGGTGCTGCAGAAGAAGGCGCAAATGTCTTACTTCTTGATAAAGGAAATAAACTAGGGCGCAAACTTGCGATTTCTGGTGGTGGTCGTTGTAACGTAACAAACCGTCTACCACTTGATGAAATCGTTAAACATATACCAGGAAATGGCCGCTTCTTATACAGCGCTTTTTCTATTTTTAATAATGAAGATATTATTACATTCTTCGAAAATCTCGGGGTAAAATTGAAAGAAGAAGATCATGGCCGTATGTTCCCTGTATCAAACAAAGCGCAATCTGTTGTAGATGCACTTTTAACACGATTAAAAGACTTAGGTGTGAAAATCCGTACGAATACACCTGTTGAAACGATTGAATATGAAAATGGTCAAACGAAAGCAGTTGTATTACAAACAGGCGAAGTGTTAGAAACGAATCACGTCGTTATCGCTGTTGGCGGAAAATCTGTTCCTCAAACTGGTTCTACTGGAGACGGATACGCTTGGGCTGAAAAAGGTGGTCATACAATTACAGAATTATTCCCAACAGAAGTACCAATCCTTTCAAATGAACCATTTATTCGAGACCGTTCACTGCAAGGTCTTGCTTTACGTGATATAAACTTAAGCGTATTAAACCCGAAAGGAAAAGCTATCATTTCTCACAAAATGGACATGCTCTTCACTCATTTCGGCCTATCTGGTCCTGCTGCTCTTCGCTGTAGTCAATTCGTCGTGAAAGCACTGAAAAAGTTTAAAACGAATACAATACAAATGAGTATTGATGCATTACCAGAAGAAAATAGTGAACAACTATTCCAGCGCATGCTGAAACAAATGAAAGAAGATCCGAAAAAAGGAATTAAAAACGTGTTAAAAGGATACGTTCCCGAGCGTTACTTCCTATTCTTATTAGAAAAAAATGAAATTGACGGTAGCGAACAAGCTGGACAAGTTTCTCATGAAAAGATTCGTGCACTTGTGAAAGACTTTAAAGAATTTACTGTGAATGTAAATGGTACGCAGTCAATTGAAAAAGCATTCGTTACTGGCGGAGGCGTATCTGTTAAAGAAATTAATCCGAAAGAAATGTCTTCTAAATTCACGAATGGCTTATATTTCTGCGGAGAAGTTCTTGATATTCACGGTTATACGGGCGGTTATAACATTACATCCGCTCTCGTTACTGGTAGAATTGCTGGAACTACAGCTGGAGAAAATGCGAAAATGCAATATTAAAAAAGAAACAGGATTCCTGTTTCTTTTTTAATAGGTACATGAAATTATATCGGCGATTCTGCAAATATATCAGCGATTCCACGACTTATATCAGCGATGTTTCAAAAATACCAGCGATTCTGCAACTTATATCGGCGATTTCTCAAATATATCGACTTACCGACAATAAGCGACAAATATACATTCCTCCTAACTTCCCATTACTTATTTGTTGCTTTATATACCTTAGTACCTTTATATTTTATATTGTTGAATATTTAAAAAAGGGTAAGGGGAAAACATATGAGAAAAAAAGTCATGGTGTCTTTAATGCTAATGACGTTTCTTTCTGCCGTAGAAGGAACGATTGTTAGTACAGCAATCCCTCGTATAACGAGTGATTTGTCAGGCGTCGAACTTGTTAGCTGGGTTTACGCAATTTATATGCTTGCCACAGCGGTTTCGACTCCAATATACGGAAAATTGGCTGATTTATTCGGTCGTAAAAAAGTTCTACTTATCGGAGCTACAATCTTTTTAATCGGCTCTGCACTTTGCGGTGTCGTTACATCGATGGAACAATTAATCTTCTTCCGTGCTCTTCAAGGTATAGGTGCTGGCGCTGTTATGCCAATCACAATGACGATTATTGGAGACTTATATAGCGAAGCGAAAGACCGCGCGAAAGCACAGGGCTGGATGAGTGCCGTTTGGGGTGTATCTGGTGTTGTCGGGCCGTTAGTAGGTGGTTTTTTAGTTGATTCTCTTTCTTGGCGCTATATTTTCTTCTTAAACGTTCCTTTCGGAATTATCGCTTGCTTAATGTTTGCCACTTCTTATAAGGAATCTGTTAAGTCTGCCGCCAAGCAGCATATCGACTATCTTGGTGCGACAGTCTTCTCATTAAGTACAATTGCTTTACTATACGCATTATTAACAGGTAGCAGTAAGCAAAACTGGGGAGACATTACAATCATCGGTCTATTAATCTTTGCGGCTGTGTCATTCATTATTTTCTTATACATCGAGAAAAAATCTCCGGAACCATTAATTCCGCTAGCACTTTTCTCTAACCGTACATTATCTACGATAAACATATTAACTCTTATTGCCGGTGCGATGATTATTAGTATTACAATGTACCTTCCAATTTGGAGCCAAGGTGTATTAGGGAAAAATGCGACAGAAGCTGGACTCATTTTAATGCCAATTCCTGTTATGTGGACGTTCGGTGCTATGTTCTCCGGTAACTTAGTTGGCAAATTACAAACGAAACAAATTATTTTACTTGGAGCTAGCATTTTATCAGTTGCTACCTTCTTATTATTTACATTGTCAACAAATTCACCATCGTTCCTTATTTATGTTGCAGTCGGATTATTCGGCTTAGGCATGGGGCTTGTGACACCTATTTACATGGTAACAATTCAAGCAGCCGTACCAGCTCATACACGCGGAACAGCCGTTGGTTTAAACACATTTATTAATACATTTAGTCAAACGTTAGGTGCTGCAATATTCGGTACAATCTTCAATACGATGATTCACGCACGTGGTATTAAAAACCTTGATCTTGTATCTGGCGGACACGGCGGAACTACAGCAAACGTAGCAACTGAATCACAATCTGCATTAGCAGCAAGTGTACACGTTATTTATATGAGTACTTTCGTATTAGCAGGATTTACATTAATTATTGCTTGGCTCTTATTAAAACCAGCTACACAAACAAGTGAGCAATAATAAAGAGGATGACCCAAATGGTCATCCTCTTTTATTCTTCATTCTCCACAATATGTTTAAGCACGGACAATTTATTATCCCAAAATCGTTCATAATATGAGAGCCACTGCTTTAATTCTTCTAACGGCTCCGGCTGCAAACAATATATCTTCTCTCTTCCACTCTTTCTTCCACTTACTAAATTCGCTTCTGAAAGAATATGAAGATGCTTCACAACAGCCGTACGACTCATCGGAAAATGATCCGTTATTTTTGAAATTGGTAACTCTTTATCACTTAATAACCGTAACACTTCTCGGCGGGTCGGATCAGCAATTGCTTGAAATACATCATATTTCGCTGCTGACGAAGACATTTATCCTTCAACAACCTTTTTCAGTTTTTCATTTACAATCGCTACCCAGCCACCATTCATTCTATCGCGAATAATAGAGCTCTTCGCATTCGCTTTCGGCAGAATTTCATCAGGATGTTTCCAACCGCCGTGAATTAATGTAAATTCTGTTTTATTCTCTCCTAAGTCTCTCAAATGGAATGAAACAACCCAGCCATCTGTGTCCCATGAGAAAGCTAAATGGTTTGGTTCATCAATTTCTAACACTTTACATGGTGACGGTCCAAATGGTGATTGAACATGAAACTCATGTCCTACCTCTAATTCAAAATCATTCGGCATAAACCATGATGCAATTCCTTCTGCAGTTGACACTACATTCCATACTTTTTGAATAGACGCGTTAAAAACGATTGTTTGTTTAATATCGTTTAATGTATTTTGTTGAGTCATTTTTTTAGCTCCTTTATCCGGCATTAAAACATAACACCTTTTAGTTGTATTTGAATGATATAACACCTTTTAGTTTCATGTCAACACTAATTCTTTTTACCGTTGAGAAATTCTCAACATTTTTTCAACAGGACAAACACCCTCTCAGCATTCCCTCATAATATACTCACAAAGGCAATAAAAAATAAAAACTTCTCTCAACATGAAACTCCATCATTCATATTGAAAGAAGTGCCTTACTTATATCATGCGTACATCGTCTCTCCTCCTTCCCTCAAGAGGCAATACGCAAGATATAAAAAATCAGAAGGAATATGCCCACCATTTGAGTAGGTAGTTATTTCTCTTCTCCTCAACATTTCCTTAGGAGCGAAATGACTACCGACTCACTTTTTTAAACAAAAATAAAAAGGGGATGAAAGCTATGTTCTATTGCATTAACTGTTCTGACATTCACCATGAAAAACATCCGAATGATAAAGTATTCAAAAACGGTTTTTATATTGATCCATTTTTAGGTGATCGTTATCACCTTGGTATGTGTAAAGATGCCCAAGATCATGAAACAGAGGCAAACCTTTTAACGACAAAGAAATTAGGCGCACCCCAATCTATTATGAACGTATTACCAACCCATGTTGTCCCAACATAAAGCATAAAAAAGAGCTGGCTCACCCAGCTCTTTTTTATGCTTTATAAACAATCATTGCTGAAAAACAATAAATTTGGTTTTCATCATCGTTAATAGAAACACCAACTTGGTACTTAATATCTACAAAGTGACTATCATCAATCTTTTTCAAAAACACATTTACAGCGTCTTCTAAGTCTTTTTCGTGACTTTCATCAAACACTTTCACACGAATCATGTTAACACCATCCTAGATCGCAGCCCTCCGCCGCTTGATTATTGCCACGGTGCGTATCTATGATGCGATAAAACTTTCCATTTTCATATATATATCCGTCTTCTAACACATATTGTTTATCTTCAGTATAGACATAAAACTTACCTATCATAAATTTACTCGTATATAATTCCAAATAATTTGATCTAAATTTAGCTACAACTTTATTTGTAATATCAATTTTTATTGTGTGCCCCACCTTCTCTCCCTCCTTTGCAAAGAACGGATTTAGGTATATTGTATTAGCGATTTTACATTTTATGCTTAAAAATAAGTGGATATGCCCCTTCTTCACCCTGTACTATTTTTCTAAAAAAGTTATCTATATTTATTTCACATAAAACCATAAAAAAATACATAAAAAAAGACCTTTTACATATTGACTCAAATGTATTCAATATGGTATTATATAAAATTTGACATTTTTACGAACTTATGTTATCATTAAAAGTGGTTACCACATATGGAGGTGGATGATTTGTTTCAAATTGGTGATAAAATCGTTTATCCAATGCACGGTGCAGGAA
>NZ_JAEHBO010000106.1:0-14139 GCF_016483575.1 Bacillus cereus group sp. N12 | reverse complement strand
CCCCCACCTCAAAATTCAGCGGAAGCAAAGAAGTTAGGTGGGGGATCAACTGCCCGTAAAAGCCCGATTGGTTCAACTAATAATCAGTGGGGGATGAAAAAAACCCCCCACTGATTAAAGTTTCACTTTATACTCTTTCGAAAAAAGGGTGGATTTGCTTATTTTCTGTTAAAGATAAGAGAAGTGAATGACAATATAAACGTAATTATTTATTCCAACGTAAGTCAATCATTTAGCACATAAATTTGGAGGGATCTATATGCATATGCAATTAAAAGGAAAAACAGCACTGGTTACTGGATCTACGGCAGGGATTGGAAAAGCAATTGCCACTTCATTAGTAGCAGAAGGAGCTACGGTACTTATTAATGGACGTCGTGAAGAAAATGTTAATCAAACGATAAAAGAAATTCGAGCGCAGTATCCTGATGCTATCCTTCAACCCGTAGTAGCTGATTTAGGAACAGAACAAGGGTGCCAAAATGTGATTGAAAAGTACCCTGAAGTAGACATTCTTATTAACAACTTAGGAATTTTTGAACCTGTAGAATATTTTGATATTCCTGATGAAGATTGGTTTAAATTTTTTGAAGTCAATATTATGAGTGGTGTTCGACTTACTCGCTCGTATTTAAAAAAAATGATTGAAAGAAAAGAAGGAAGAGTTATTTTTATTGCTAGCGAAGCAGCTATTATGCCATCTCAAGAAATGGCTCATTATAGTGCGACTAAAACGATGCAACTCTCACTTTCTCGCAGTTTAGCTGAGCTGACGACAGGAACGAATGTGACTGTTAATACTATAATGCCTGGTTCGACTTTAACGGAAGGAGTGGAGACTATGTTAAATAGTCTGTATCCTAATGAGCAATTGACAATAGAAGAAGCTGAGAAGCGATTTATGAAAGAGAATCGACCAACCTCTATTATTCAAAGACTTATTCGACCAGAAGAAATTGCCAATCTTGTCACTTTCTTAAGTAGCCCACTTTCCTCAGCGATTAATGGTTCCGCGTTGCGAATAGACGGGGGATTAGTACGTAGTGTATTTTAATAAAAAAGCAAATTGCGGTATGAAAACAGCCGAATTTTTCTACTATAAGAAAAATTCGGCTGTTATTTTTTACTTGTTGTAAAGGAGGAAAAGTGTTTAGCGTTGTGTCATCTCTTAAGAAAAAGATAAGGTGATTTAAAGCAATTTCGCTGTTATTTTCAAACAACAAATATTTGTTATTTGTATTATTTAGTGAAAGTTACCAAACGTTTTTCAAGACTATTTTTCCTATTGCTTTATTCGATTCCAAATACTCATGTGCTTGTGCAACTTCATCAAACGTAAAAGTTTTCGAATCTAGCAATGGGCGAAGTTTTCCTTCTTCTACTATTTGCGTTAGTTTATTTAAAATTTCCCCACAAGCGTCACGTTTATCTGTATGTAATATTTTTAACGCCATAAAAGTAACGTGCAGAGAGAGTCCTTTTGCGTGTAAAGGAGAGAGGTCATGGGTTGAACGAGCTGCAATTGTTACGACAGTTCCATTGACTGCAGCAGCTTCAAAAGAACGATCGAGATTCTTGCCACCTACTGTATCAAATATAACTTCAAATCCGTTGCCATTCGTATGTTTTTGCACATATTCTTGAACAGATTCTTCTTTATAATTAATAGCTACGTCAGCTCCCAGACGATGAGCTATTTCAATTTTTTTCTGCTGAGAAGCTGTTGTAAAAACTTTAGCACCTGCCCATTTAGCTAATTGAATGGCTACGTGTCCTACGCCACCAGTAGCTCCATGAATGAGTACATTTTGACCAGATGTAATATTTGCACGATCAAATAAAGATTCCCAAGCTGTAATTGCAATTAATGGTAGAGCTGCTGCTTCTTCCATTGTTATATTGTTAGGTTTGTGAGCAATTAATCGCGTATCAGCAAGCATAAACTCTGCAAGTGCACCACCAGTTTCTTTAAAACCTCCGGCACACCCGTATACTTCATCGCCAGCTTTGAATTTCGAAACACCTTCGCCAACTTCTATAACAATACCAGCGACGTCCCCGTGTAATATAGATGGAAATTCAGGAGCAACTGATGAAACAGCGCCACTGCGCATTTTCGTATCGATTGGATTTACACTAGTTGCTTTTACATGGATTAGAACATGACCAGGTAAAAGTTTCGGTTTTGCAACTTCTTCTAATTGAAATACAGATGAATCTCCAAAAGAATGGATAATTTGTGCTTTCATTAATCCTTACCTCCTGTTCGTGGTTATAGCATAGCAAAGTACAAAAAATAAGTATAATATTATGATTTAGTTAAAAAATGAACGCCGGTTAGCGTTTCACTTAATTCCCAAAGCATGTCTGCATAGTCTGTATTACTAGCCCAAGGTCTAACTCCTGATGGCTCTGGATTGTCAGCAGAAACAGCTTCTGCAATATCAACATTTTCGCAATACACGCCACCTTTGTCATCAAGTTGATCGTTTACGGCGCACCATACAATTGTAGCGGCCCCTTCTGGGATACTTTTAAATTCTTCATCGTATTTTATTAAAGCTCGATTTCCATGCTCGTCCAGTGCTCCCATTGAACGCATTTCTTCATCAGTTAAATTTCGAGATAAACTTGTGACGATTGTTCCAGGGTGGGCAGAGAATGCACGTACATGAAATTCTTTACCACGTTTATCTAATTCGACCGCAAATAATGCATTTGCTGTTTTGGATTGTCCGTAAGCTTGCCATTTGTCGTAATGACGATTTGTAAAGTTTGGATCGTTATAATCAACACCACAAATACGATGACCGCGCGAACTAACTGATACAACTCTTGCTCCATTTGCTTTAACTAAAGCGGGCCAAAGTCTTGCTGTTAATTGGAAATGACCTAAATGATTTGTTGCGAACTGGGATTCATATCCTCGTACATCGCGTTTTAATGGGTTAGCCATTATTCCTGCGCCGTTTACTAAAATATGTAGTGGACGTCCAGTACTAAGAAATCTATTTGCAAAAGCATCTATAGAATCAGGATCAATAAGATCTAGTTTTTCCAATTCCACCCGCGGAATATTTGCAGTAGCTTCTTGAGCTTGTTCTATTCTTCTGGCTGGTACGATAACTGTAGCGCCAGCTTCCGCAAGTACGCGCGTGATTTCAAGTCCTAATCCTGAATATCCTCCAGTTACAATAGCTATCTTTCCGCTTAAATCTTTTCCACCTAGAGCCTCTTTAGCGGTAGTTCTTGCGCCGAATCCAGAATAAATTGGTTTTTGAATTGTGTTTTCATTATTATTGTTCATTGTGTAACTCCATCTCCGTTCCTTCATTAACTTTCCCTGTTTTTATACGCTCAAAGTGAGTAATTTTATAATTTATAATATCTAAAGTTGCTTGCAAATTCGTTAGTTGTATTGTGATTTGTTTTTGATGTTCCTCAAGTATTGTTTTGCAAGCTTCATCGTTTTTTTCTCGTGAAAATTTCATATATTCTTGTATTTTATTTAATGGCATTTGTGTTCTTTTTAGATGATTAATGAAAAGTATTCGATCGATATCTAATTGAACATATTGCCTATTATTATTCCCATTTCTATTAGCTGGGGGAAGAAGGTTAATTTTTTCGTAGTATCTAATTGTATCTGTACTTAATCCTGTTTTCTTTGCAACATCTGATATTGTGAATATATCGTTCATTTGTAATTACACTCCTTTCACTACAAGTGTATGACTTGAAGTTAACTCCAAGTCAATCATTTTGTTTGAGGAATTTTTATAAAGAGAAGGAGATTGCATGAAATAGTGTAGCGCACATGCAAAAGCAACTTTGGAAGTTGCTGAAGGAAAGGGAATTGTTATTTTGTGTAGCATGAATTAGTGCTGAAAGTGATAAGCAAGCATGTAGTATAGGTACTTAAAAGTGCCTACATCACTTTAAAGTACGTACTGTTATTCATGTTATGACCGATTTATAATAACACTCGTAGCACAAAGAAAGTTATAACGATTACAATCGGCGACAATGTGGTGTTACAGTATTGCCTATCAATTTTGAGAAGAAATATGAAAAGTATAGATTTATATGAATGAAGGAAAGTGAGTGAAACACATGGAAAAGTTTGCGAATCATTTTGGATATAATCGTATGTTTGCGAAAGATCAACTTACATTAGGAGTTCACATTCCGATTGAAAATTATCAGTTTCATGCGCCAACGATGGAAAAACAAGTAGAGTTAGTGCAAAAAGCGGAACAATATGGTTTTACAGGCGTATGGCTTCGTGATGTTTTGCTGCAAGACCCTGACTTTGGAGATCCTGCAACAGGTCAAATTTACGATATGATGATTTATTTAACGTATTTAGCAAGCAAAACAGAGAAAATCGCATTCGGAACATCGGCAACTGTATTGTCACTTCGCCATCCATTGCGTGTAGCGAAAGAAATTGCGACATTGGATGAACTGTTTCCAGAAAGAATTATGCTCGGCGTTTCATCAGGTGACAGACGTGCCGATTTCAAGGCGTTAGGTGTTAGTCATGAAACACGAGGTGAAAAGTTTAGAGAAGCGTTTGCTTACTTGGAAGAGATTTTGTATAAAAACTTCCCGTCTATCCAGTCGACGCTAGGAGGAGTGAATGGAGCGAATTTAGTTCCAAAACCGTCTAAACGTGTTCCAACCTTTATTACAGGTTTTAGTCAGCAAAATATGGACTGGTTCGCTGAACATGGTGATGGATGGATGTACTACCCACGTAGTCCGGTGCATCAGGCGGCAGCAATTGGACAATGGAGAGAACTAGTAGAGGATTATCATCCAAATGTATTCAAACCATTTATACAACCGATGCATTTAGACTTATCTGAAGATCCAAATGAACGTCCTACACCGATACGTTTAGGTTACCGTACAGGACGTAAGGCGCTAATTGAATTACTTGATATATATAAAAGTATTGGTGTGAATCATTTATTCCTTGCTCTATTTGATGGTCAACGTCCAGCTGAAGAAGTATTGGATGAGTTAGGAGAAGAAGTGCTACCTCATTTCCCAGCATTGTAAAGGAGTGAAAAGAATGAAAGCGATAGGACTTATGCAATATGGAGATAAAAGTGTACTACAAGAAATTGAAATGCAGACACCGCTATTGGGAGACAACGATGTACTGATTGAAGTATATGCAGCTGGTGTAAATCCCGTGGATTGGAAAATACGTGAAGGTTTACTTCAAGATGTAATTTCTTATGATTTCCCGCTCGTTTTAGGATGGGATGTTGCAGGGGTAGTTGCTGCTATAGGGCCGAACGTTACAGCATGTAAAGTGGGGGATGAAGTATATAGTCGTCCAGAGATTGAACGAAATGGTACGTATGCAGAGTACGTGGCTGTAGATGAGAAGTATGTGGCGAAAAAACCGAGAAATCTATCTTTTGAGGAAGCAGCATCAATCCCTCTTGTAGGTTTGACAAGTTGGCAAAGTTTAGTGAAATTCGCTAATGTTCAAAAGGGGAATAAGGTTTTAATTCATGCTGGATCTGGGGGGATTGGTACGTTTGCTATTCAGCTAGCGAAAAGCTTCGGTGCACATGTTGCAACTACGACTAGTACGAAAAACATGCAGTTTGTAAAGGATCTAGGCGCTGATACTATCGTCGATTACAAAACGGAAGACTTTTCTTCGCTTTTGCATAATTACAATATTGTATTTGATGTGTTAGGCGGAGATGTACTAAAGGATAGTTATAAAGTGCTTGCACCAAATGGAAAGTTAGCGTCTATTTATGGTCCGAAAGGTATGGAAATTCCGCAAACCGAGATATCAAGAGAGAAAAATATTGAGAGTGACCATATATTTACTGAACCTAACGGATATGAACTTTCTCTTATTACAGAATTAATTGAGGGCGGGAAGATTAAACCCGTTGTAACGCATGTGTTGCCTTTACATGTAGAAGGCGTAAAAAAAGCACACCACATAAGTGAGTCAGAACGTGCTCTTGGCAAAATTGTATTAAAGAAACATTGGTAAAGTATGAGGATTTAGAGAGAGCGTTGTGCTAAGTAGCGAATGAGCTAATATATTCTTTTCTAGCAATTGTTTTAAAAAGGGAGATAGCAAATGGATTCAATGACATTTCTTTTATCCCGCATTAACGGGCAGTAAGACCCCCGCCTTAAAATTCAGCGGAAGCAAAGAAGTTAGGTGGGGGATCAACTGCCCGTAAAAGCCCGATTGGTGAAGGCTAATAATCAGTGGGGATGAACAAAACCCCCACTGATTAAAGTTTCACTTTATTCGGAGCGACAGGGGATTTAGCGAAACGCAAAATTTACCCTGCTTTATACAAACTATTTAGTAATCAACATATACCGCAATCTATTTCGATTATCGGTATTGGCAGAAGGGTAATGTCAGATGTGGAATTTCAAACAAAGGTAGAACAATCCCTTGCTACATTTTCTAGAAGAGCTACTGATGACGAATCAGGAGTAGAAGAATTTATTAGCACATTTCGTTATTGTCAATTAAATACAGCGAATATAGAGGACTATCAAGATTTGTTGCGTCTTGTAAAGAGACGTGAAACAGAATTAAACATTCCTGAAAACCGCATGTTTTACCTATCTGTTATACCAGAAGTATTTTGATGTCATTGCTTTAAATATTAAGGAAAGTGGATTGTGGGCTACAAAAGGATTGAACCGTTTTATTATAGAGAAGCCTTTTGGTTATCATGTAACGTCTGTTCACGAGTTTAACGAAAAATTAATTGAAGATTTTGATGAAACTGATATTTATTATATCGATCATTATCTTTGAAAATGAATGGTAACTCAGGATAAACTTAGAAAAGTATTACGAAATAAATAGTATGTAATTTAAGACATATTTATTGACGATAATAATTTATGTAGTTAATATACTAGACATAAGATTATTTAATTACTAAAAGTAATCAAATATAAAATATTTCGTTAAATTCTATAAATAAGTACGTTGTAGTAGAAACGCTTTGAATTGCCACTATTAATATTGGGGACAATTAGAAGGCGAAAGGTATAAAAAGAATTGGAATTTGATAACTCTTTGTTTTTTATAAAAACATGAGCTTCTGTACAATTCATTTTTAATATATTGACCAGGATTATACAACAAGAGGGGGACTGAAATTGGAATCAATGACCTTTGTTTTATTTGGAGCGACAGGGGACTTAGCGAAACGCAAAATTTACCCCGCACTATATAACTTATATAGAGATCAAAAGCTTCCAAAGCAAATATCTGTTATCGGGCTTGGGAGACGTGAAGTATCTCATGTAGATTTTCAAAAAAGAATAAAAGAATCAATAGAGACGTTTTCTCGTCATAGAGAAGAAGGGACTTCAGAGCTCGAAGGTTTTTTAGATAATTTTCGCTATTGTCCATTAGATGTGAGTAAGCCGGAAGACTATGAGAGATTATTACAAGTCGTTCGTGAAAGGGAAGAAGAACTACATATAAAAGGAAATAGAATGTTCTATCTTTCCGTTGCTCCTGAATTTTTCGAGACAATCGCTTTAAATATTAAGGAAAGCGGACTTGATAAAACGGATGGATGGAAACGCCTAATGATTGAGAAACCGTTCGGGCACGACCTTACATCTGCTCGTGAGCTGAATGATAAGCTTAGTCGCACGTTTGAAGAAGACGAGATATACCGTATTGATCATTATTTAGGTAAGCCGATGATTCAAAACCTTGAAGCACTAGAATTTGCAAATCCTGTTCTCCAATCGATTTGGAATAAAGAACATATAGCGAATGTACAAATCACAGCGAGTGAAACAGTTGGGGTTGAAGAAAGGGCAGGATATTATGATCAGGCAGGAGCCATTCGAGATATGGTTCAAAATCATATGTTACAAATATTAATGATGACTGCTATGAATTTGCCGGAAAAGGTTAATGCATGTGAAATTCGAGAGGAAAAGCGAAAGGTAATGGAGACGCTTCGTAAAGTGAAAAAAGAAGACGTTCAAAACCATATCATTCGCGGACAATATGGTGCAGGTGAGATAAACGGTCAACAAGTTGTAGCATATAAAGAGGAGCCAGGAGTAAATCCTTCTTCTAACATAGACACATTTGTTGCTGCTCGCTTGTGGATCGATAATCCATTTTGGACTGGCGTTCCCTTTTATATACGAACAGGCAAACGAATGAAAGAAAAGTCTACTCGTATTGTAATCGAATTTAAAAATACGTTAAAACAGCAATATCAAGATAGTAATCCAAATGCAGCACCTAACTTGTTAATAATTGAAATTAGCCCAGGTGAGAACGTTTCATTACAGTTAAATAGTAAAAATCCATTGAAAAATGGAGAAATTGAACCGATGCGTATTAACTTTACTTGTGAGCAAGCGGATGTGGGAGTACCTGAAGCGTATGAAAGACTCATTCATGATGCTGTGAGTGGAGATGCTACATTCTTTGCACATTGGAGAGAAGTTGAATTGTCATGGGAATGGGTACAACCAATTCTTGAAGCATTCGAAGAAAACTTATTACCACTTCATGAATATGAGTCGGGTTCATATGGTCCAGATGCGTCTAATGAACTATTGCAAGAAAGTGAATTTAAATGGTGGTTAGATCAAGAAACGAAAAAATAAGTACTTTCTTTCATGAAAGCATTTAGGGGGACGATTACTATGACACAAAACATAAATCAATTAGCAGTGAATACAATTCGTACGTTATCAATTGATGCTATTAATGCGGCAAATTCAGGTCATCCAGGTCTTCCGATGGGAGCAGCGCCAATGGCTTATGCATTATGGGCGAATCATTTAAATCATAATCCTAATCATCCAAAATGGTTTAACCGTGATCGCTTCGTTTTATCGGCGGGACATGGATCTAGCTTATTATATAGCCTACTTCATTTAGCTGGATATGACGTTTCAATTGATGACTTGAAAAACTTCAGAAAATTAAATAGTAAAACGCCAGGACATCCTGAGTTTGGTCACACTTCAGGAGTTGAAGCAACTACAGGACCGTTAGGGCAAGGGATTGCCAATGCTGTCGGAATGTCAATGGCAGAAGCGCATTTAGCAGCGAAGTTTAATAAGGATGGTCACTCTATTATAGATCACAATACGTACGCTTTAGTTGGAGACGGTGATTTAATGGAAGGTGTCGCTTATGAAGCGATGTCAATGGCAGGACATATGAAACTTGGCAAGTTAATTGTGCTGTATGATTCAAATGAAATTTCACTTGATGGTGAATTAAACATTGCTTTCTCTGAAGATATGCAGAAAAGGGTAGAATCTGCACATTGGCAATATGTAAGAGTTGAAGATGGAAACGATGTTGATGCGATTACAAAAGCGATTCAATTAGCGAAAGACAATACGGACCAACCTACTCTTATAGAAATTAGAACCATTATAGGTTACGGAAGTCCAAAAGTTGCTGGAACGAACAAAGCACATGGTAACCCGCTTGGATTAGAAGAAGCGACAGCGACAAAACAAGTGTATGGTTGGCATTATGAAGAAGACTTTTTTGTACCTGAAGAAGTAACAGCTCATTTTAATGAACTGAAACAAAAAGGTATTGAAAAAGAACATGGCTGGAATGAGCAGTTCAACTTATACAGAGAGTCAAACCCTGCACTAGCAGATGAATTAGAAAAAGCGATTACAGGTGAAGTTTTAATCGAAGCGAAAGACATTTTATCCTTCGATACTGAAAAAACGATTTCAACTCGTGTTGCAAGTGGGGAAGCTATTAATCATTATGTGAAATCGATTCCTTCTATTTTCGGTGGAAGTGCAGATCTTTCTCATTCTACGATGACAGATATAAAAGGTGAAGTAGTGTATGCGGTAGAATCGTATGCTGGCCGAAATATATATTTCGGTGTACGTGAACATGCAATGGGCGCGGCAGCGAATGGACTGGCACTTCATGGAGGAGTAAAACCGTTCGTGAGTACATTCTTTGTATTTAATGATTACCTTCGTCCATCTATTCGACTCGCTGCATTGCAAAAGTTACCTGTTACGTACGTATTTACACATGATTCGATTGCTGTAGGAGAAGATGGTCCAACGCATGAACCTATTGAACATTTAGCAGCTCTTCGGGCAATTCCTGGTTTAACAGTTATCCGCCCATCAGATGCAAATGAAACAGCAAGTGCGTGGGCTTATGCTTTACAGCAAACGGATGGTCCAGTCGTTTTAGTACTCAGCCGTCAAAATTTACCGGTGTTTCATGAAACGAAAGCGAACATAGAGAATCTTTCTAAAGGCGCTTACGTATTAGCACAAACGAATGAAAATCCGGATGTGATTTTAATTGCGACAGGTTCTGAAGTATCCTTAGCTGCTAGTGCAAAAGCGAAACTAGAAGAAGACAATGTCTCTGTTCGTATCGTTGCAATGCCAAGCTGGGAGCTATTCGATCACCAATCGAAAGAATATAAAGAATCCGTTCTTCCGTCTTCTGTAACGAAACGAGTATCTCTTGAGATGGGTGTCTCTCTCGGTTGGGAGCGTTATGTAGGACAAGAAGGAAAAATATTATCGATTGAAACATTTGGAGCTTCAGGAACTGGGGCTGAAGTCATGAATCTATTTGGATTTACGACAGAAAATGTTGTTCAAATTACAAAAAATGTATTGAATTCTTAAGCTATGACTGTGAATACCTTTCTGGACAGATCAACTTATCAGTGCTGAAAGGTATTCAAAATCGTAGTGATATGGATTTTTAATAAAAGATGATTTGAGGAGGAATTATATTATGCAAGTAGGATTAATTGGTTTAGGTAAAATGGGATTAAATTTAGGGAAAAATTTAATGGATCATAAACACGAGGTAGCAGCATTTGATTTAAATACGAGCGCAGTAGAAGAAATGAAAGAGTATGGGGCAACAGGTACATCTAGTTTAAGTGAACTTGTTCAGTCATTACAATCACCAAGAATTCTTTGGGTAATGGTACCACACGCTGTTGTTGATTCTGTTATTGATGAGGTTACACCATTGCTTTCAAAAGGAGATATTTTAATTGAAGCGGGTAATTCACATTATAAAGAGTCTATTCGCCGATATGAGCAATTAAAGAAAGATGGCATTCACTTTATGGATGCAGGAACTTCTGGCGGAATGGAAGGCGCTCGTAATGGTGCTTGTTACATGATCGGAGGAGATCAAGAAGCTTGGGACATCGTTGAACCTATCTTCCGCGATACTGCTGTAGAAAATGGATTCTTATATGCCGGAAAAGCTGGTAGTGGTCACTTCTTAAAAATGGTTCACAACGGAATTGAATACGGTATGATGGCTGCTATTGGTGAAGGATTTGAGATCCTAGAGAAAAGTGAATTTGACTACGATTATGAAAAAGTATCAAAAGTATGGAACAACGGTTCAGTAATCCGTTCATGGCTAATGGAATTAACAGAAAATGCATTTTCTAAAGATGCAAAACTGGATGAAATTAAGGGTGTTATGCATTCTTCTGGTGAAGGAAAATGGACAGTAGAAACAGCATTAGATCTTCAAACAGCAACTCCTGTTATCGCAATGTCGTTATTAATGCGCTATCGCTCATTAGACAATGATACATTTACAGGAAAAGTAGTAGCAGCTCTGCGCAATGAATTTGGCGGACATGCTGTAGAAAAGAAATAAAGTGACACTTTAATAAGTAGGGGCTTTATTCCACACCAATCGGGCTTTTACGGGATAAGCATATTAAACATGTAACTCATCAACGTTTAAAAACTGGAGGGAATTGATCATGAAATTTTTTATTGATACTGCAAATCTTGAGGACATAAAAAAAGCATATAAACTTGGAGTTTTAGCTGGTGTTACAACGAATCCTTCTTTAGTAGCAAAAGAGGGCGTTAAGTTTGAAGACCGTATCGCAGAAATTTGTCAGGCAGTACCTAAAGTTGAGTCTGTTTCGGCAGAAGTAACGCCAGATGCTGTTACAGCTGAAGAAATGATTGCTCAAGCAGAAGAATTAATTAAAATTAACGGTGGCGATAAAAACGTCACGATAAAACTTCCAATGACGCTAGCAGGATTAGAAGCTTGTCGCTATCTTACTGAAAAAGGTGTGAAAACGAACGTCACACTTATCTTCACGGTGAACCAAGCACTTTTAGCAGCTCGAGCAGGTGCAACGTACGTTTCTCCATTTTTAGGACGTTTAGATGATATTTCTGAAGATGGTGTGCTCTTAGTTGCGAAAATTGCTGAGCTATTCGATATTCATCAATTAGATACACAAATTATTGCAGCTTCTGTCAGACACCCAGATCATGTAACTCGTGTAGCGATGGCAGGTGCTCACATTGCAACAATCCCTTATAAAGTAATTGAACAACTTGCTATGCATCCATTAACAGATCAAGGTATTGAAAAGTTCGCTGCAGATTGGGCGAAAGCACCTAAATTATAATATATGAAAGTGAAGGAGGCTTTCCGAAAATTGCTTTTCATGAGAGGACAGATTCCTAGGTAACTTCATCGTTTAACTTGGATCCTGAGTTAGGAGTCTTACTACGTGAAAACAGTAAGAGAAGAAAGTGTCATTCACTTTTGAAGAAGGAAAATTTGCTCGCATGAAGCATGTATCACAATAACATTATAATTATTAAAGAGAAATCCCCTTATTAGAGAGAGTAGTTAACGTGTATCTCTGATAAGGGAGATTCTTTTTGTATAAATTATTATTTTGTGAAGATAATTTGTATATCGATATATAAATTCTTACTCATGAAAGAACTATATAGGTTCTCTTAATTGTATAGCATTTTTGAAAGGGTTTACATAAAGGGGTGGAACTGAGTATGAATATGTACCTTTTAATGATTACATTATTATCAATTGTAATTGTTATTTTAGGAGTATCGTGGTGGAGATGGCATGCGTTTATTAGTTTAACGATTGCAAGTTTGTTTTTAGCAATTATGTCTGGAATGCCAATGGATAAAATAGTGAGCGCTTATGAAACGGGAGTCGGAAGTGTTCTCGGGCATTTAGTAGGTATTTTAGTATTAGGTACAATTCTAGGGAAAATGATGGCAGAGTCAGGTGCTGGAATGCAGGTGGCAGAGTTCTTTATTAAATCCTTTGGAATAAAAAACTTACCATGGGCGATGTTAATTGCAGGTTTTATTATTGGAATTCCGGTGTTTTTTGAAGTAGGCATTTTAATATTATTGCCGTTAGTAATTTCTATTCATAAAACAACGAGACAAAATATTTTATTGATAGCATTACCAGCAATTGCTGGGTTATCTGTCGTACACGGCCTTGTTCCTCCGCATCCAGGGGCAATCGTTGCAATTGGTATTTATAAAGCGAATCTTGGGAAGGTACTATTGTATTCACTCATTATTACATTTTTTGCAGCGGTTATTGCAGGTCCTATATTCGCTAAATGGATTCACAAACGTGTAATTCCTGAAAATGAGCCAGAATTGATTCGTGTAAATACAAAATCAACGAAATTACCAGGAATAGGAGTTTCATTTTTAGTTATATTGTTACCTGTTATGTTAATGGTTTTAGCTGCAGCAGCTCCTTATGTGCCTCTTTCTAATACTTTAATGAAGATTATCACATTAATCGGTAGTCCTATAATTGCGCTATTGATTGCATGTTTTGCAGCTTTCTATTTTCTTGGATTTCGTCAAGGTATCGATAAAAAGGCTATTAAGAAGGTAACAGAAGATAGCTTATTACCAATCGGCTCTATTGTTGCGATTATTGGTGCTGGCGGCGGATTTAAGCAAATTCTTATCGATAGTGGCGTAGGTAATGCTATTGCTCAAATGTCTGAGCATTTAGCTCTATCTCCAATTGTATTAGCATTTATGGTAGCTGGATTAATTCGAATTGCGACAGGATCAGCGACAGTCGCATTAACAACAGCAGCGGGTATCGTTTCGCCAATCGTTGAAAATACGACAGGTGTGAATTTAGAATTACTCGTCATTGCAACAGGTGCAGGAGCACTTATGTTTTCACACGTAAACGATGCTGGTTTTTGGATGGTAAAAGAATACCTAGGGTTAACAGTGAAAGAAACATTTAAAACATGGACAGTATTAGAA
>NZ_JAEHBO010000105.1:0-14159 GCF_016483575.1 Bacillus cereus group sp. N12 | reverse complement strand
CACATACACTGTGTGAACGAAAACAAATAGCTGCGAGCCGCCAGCCCGGTGTCTTTCGGGTTATTAATGTATGTATAACAATTTTATTAATTTCTAGTTATATAGAAATTATATTTCATGGAAAGTGAGGAAGGAAAGCCCCTTCCTCACTTTTTTCCTCTATAAGCAAATTATACCTACTATAACCAATAAAATAAACAGTACAAGTAATAAAATAAGTTGAGAATTCATCCCCATCCCCTCCTCTATTCTGTATATGCGGCATCCGCCCAATATGGCACACTTTCAGAATCTGACACGATATGGTTAATTTTTCTTTATCAATATGAAAACGAGTCGAAATATGATATATTAAACTTTGTACATATTGCTTATACTATAGAACAAATAACATTCATCAAAACTTTATCCTCAGCCTCGGTAAGCCCTGTTAAGCGCGCTTTACCAATATAAAAAGCAAAAGTATCAGTGAGACTTAATCGGGCTCTTATGAACTTAAGTTCATTGGTGTAGGATAAATTAAAAATACATAATAGTAGGAGTGTTTATCGAATGAAGAAAGCTATGCTTGCCTTAGCAGCAACAAGTGTAATCGCATTATCAGCATGTGGAACATCATCATCAGACAAAATCGTTACATCTAAAGCTGGTGACATTACAAAAGAAGAATTTTACAATCAAATGAAGACACAAGCTGGTAAACAAGTACTAAACAACATGGTTATGGAAAAAGTACTTATTAAAAACTACAAAGTAGACGACAAAGAAGTAGATAAAAAGCTCGATGAAACGAAAAAACAAGTTGGTGATCAATTCGACACACTGTTAAAACAACAAGGTATGAAAGAAGAAACATTTAAAAATATGTTACGTGCTCAATTAGCTCAAGAAAAAGCAATTGAAAAAACAATCACTGATAAAGAACTAAAAGAAAACTACAAACCTGAAATTAAAGCAAGCCACATTCTTGTAAAAGATGAAGCTACTGCGAAAAAGGTTAAAGAAGAACTTGGACAAGGTAAATCTTTCGAAGAGTTAGCGAAACAATACTCTGAAGATACTGGTTCAAAAGAAAAAGGTGGAGACTTAGGATTCTTCGAACATGGTAAAATGGTTAAAGAATTCGAAGATGCTGCTTATAAACTGAAAAAAGATGAAGTAAGCGAACCTGTAAAAACACAATTCGGTTACCACATCATTAAAGTTACAGACATTAAAGAGCCAGAAAAATCATTCGAACAATCTAAAGCAGACATCAAAAAAGAACTAATTGCGAAGAAAGCACAAGATGGCGCATTCATGAACGATCTTATGATGAAAGAAATCAAAAAAGCTGACGTAAAAGTTGACGATAAAGATTTGAAAGATCTTTTCGAAGAGAAAAAAGCTGACGAGAAAAAAGAAGAAAAGAAATAATGAAATAAAAAGCTCGGGCTTAGGCCTGAGCTTTTTGTATACCCTCTTCTCTCGGGAGTTATATCCATATTCGGTAAATGAAATTATATAGTTGGTCCTCTGAATGAATTATATCAGCGATTTTTCAAATATATCGACCGCAACTTCAATTATATCAGCGATTTTCGAAATATATCGGCGCAACTTCAATTATATCGGCGATTTTCGAAATATATCGACTTACCGACAAAAAACGACAACAAGCGTGACTCCCTCTACAAAAACAAAAAAACCTTGATCCACGTAGCATGGAACCAAGGTTTATCTTATTATCATTGATTAAATGAAAAAACTATGTTAAATTAGTACAGAAACACATTTTGTAAAACACGAGGAACGTATTTATCCGTATCTTAATTGTACACCAAAACACATCTTCAGTCAACCTCTATTTTTCACTTTTAAAGGAGTGCTACCGTATGAACAAAAAACTTGATCTAGAACAAAAACGATTGGATACCGTGATCGAAACGATTACGCAGCAAATTGATAAACTGGAAAACGAAACTGGCAGACGCCGGGCAGAAGTAATCAACATCCGTAAACACTTTTGGGATGACGTGAAAGTGAACACGGATACTTTTGATGATTATCTTGAAACAGTTATCAACTTAAGGCAACAAGCTCAGTCCCTTGCTGTAACACAAATTACACATAAGCACACTTTCAATCGACTCGCTGCACTAAGACGTATGCATAAAGCCCCTTACTTCGGACGCATTGATTTTACAGAAGAAGGTGAACCTGCCGCAGAGGAAATTTATATCGGCGTCGCTACGCTTACCGATGCTAGCGGAGAAAACTTCCTCATATACGACTGGCGCGCACCTATTTCGAGCGTTTATTACGACTATCCACCAGGACCAGCTGAATACAAAACACCAGGAGGCGTAGTTCGCGGTAATGTGGAGAAAAAATTACAGTACATTATTCAAAATGGCGAGATTGATTCTATGTTCGATACGAGCCTTACAATTGGCGACGAAATTCTGCAACAGGCGCTTGGAAAAGGTACGAATAAACATATGCAAAGTATCGTCGCTACGATTCAGCGCGAGCAAAATGAAATTATTCGTCACGATGAAGGCCGACTCCTTATCGTGCAAGGAGCTGCTGGTAGTGGTAAAACGTCAGCTGCCCTGCAACGCATTGCCTATTTACTATATAAATATCGCGAATGGCTAAAAGCGGACCAAATTATTCTCTTCTCCCCTAACTCTATGTTCAACAGTTACGTATCTAACGTACTGCCAGAACTCGGCGAAGAAAATATGCAGCAAGTCACATTCCAAGAATATTTAAACCATAGACTAAGTAAATCGTTTGATGTTGAAGATCCTTATGAACAACTAGAATATATGCTAACTGAAACGAATAGCCCTGCTTATAAAACGAGAAATGCGAGCATTCGATTTAAAGCATCTACTCAATTTTTCGAAATGATTAGAGCGTACAGACAATCTCTTGAATCTTCAGGCATGCTATTTAGAGGAATGAAATTTAGAGGGAAATTGATTGCCTCTGCTAAAGAAATTACAGAGCAATTTTATAATACGGATTCCTCCCTCCGCTTCCATAATAGAATCGAGAAGTTAACGGATTGGCTAAACAAACAAATAGACGCAATCGAAAAAACAGAACTAAAAAAGCCGTGGGTAGAAGAAGAAATTGAATTACTTAGTAAAGATGAATATCAAAAAGCTTATAAATACTTACAGAAAAAAGGCGAGTTTGAAGACAACTCCTTTAATGATTATGAGAAAGAAACGAAAGTACTTGGACGTATGATTGTCCGTAAAAAATTGAAGCCGCTTCGTAAAGGCATTCAAACATTACGTTTCATCAATTTTACAGGCATATATAAACAACTCTTCACAGATGCATCATGGGTTACTGGAGAAAAGCCGAAAGAATGGGACGACATTTGCTCATTAACTGTGAACATGCTTGATGAAGGAAAATTATATTACGAGGATGCGACTCCATTTTTACTTTTAAAAGAACTAATTGAAGGCTTCCAAACGAATAGATCCATTAAACACGTACTCGTAGACGAAGCGCAAGACTATTCTCCGTTTCAGTTCGAGTTTTTAAAACGTCTCTTCCCTGCCGCAAAAATGACAGTGCTCGGGGACTTTAACCAAGCGATATTTGCCCATGCGAGTGAAACAGTGAACTTCAATACACTTACTAGCTTATACGGACCCGATGAAACGAACGGCATCAACTTAACTCGTAGCTATCGTTCCACAAAACCGATTATTGAATTTACACGTGCTCTCGTACCAGAAGGAAAAAACATTCACGCATTTGAACGTGACGGTGAGAAGCCTACAGTGACGAAAGTAGCGAATGATAGCGAACTGCACGACTGTATTTCTTCCAAAGTTGCTGAACTTCAAAAACAACGGCATAATACAATCGCAATTATATGTAAATCCGCAGCTGAAAGTGCCGCTGCCTACGAAGCACTTAATCATATCGAGAATATTAAACTCGTGAAAAGTAACTCCGCCGAGTATGAGCAAGGCATTGTCGTGATCCCGGCTTACTTAGCGAAGGGTATCGAATTTGACGCTGTTATTATTTATAATGCTTCTAAAGATGTGTACAGTGATGAGAGCGTTCGTAGATTGTTTTACACTGCTTGTACGCGAGCTATGCATGAATTACAACTTTATAGCGTTGGCGAGGTTAGTCCTTTTATACTCGGGGCTGCTTCAGAGAGCTTTGAACTTATTACAACACCTTGATACGAATCAAGGTGTTTCTTTTTTATGCAGGATTTACAACTTTAAAATAGAATATATCATTTTAGAAAAAAATAAGGAGTGGAAAAATGAATCATTATTTCATTGCTATTTATGACGGTGAGTTTCCTACCGAAAAATTACATACCATTTTACAATTGAACCCCGCTTTTATTGATTTAAACGTCCGCACCATTTCAATTTCATCACCAAGACCTTTCACATTAGTAGTTGGAGAAGAAAACGATGCACTCACAACTGGACTTACAGATAAATACCACTTATTAACGAAGGAATTACAAGCACTTGAGCAGCAAGAAAAGTACTACTACGTATACGATTATAAAATTAGAAAGACCATCGAGAATCCTACCGAAAAATGCTTTCCATTAGCAAAAATCAATATAAGCGTTACGAATTTCCATCAGATGATTCAAAAAGTAAAAGATTTAAAACGCCCTGTATTTGCAGGGTATAAAATCATTTCTCATGATTCGGATATACTGACAATTGATGTACTTCTTTCTTCTCATTTATTAGATCCTAACACTTCTGAAAAAGATGCGGAAGAGTACGCCTATTTACAACAACTAGCTGAATCAATCTCTCGTTCTGAATTATGTACTTCTATTGAAGCGAGTTCACTTATTTAAACACGAAAAGAGGGTTATTTCTCATAACCCTCTTCTACTATCTATTTACATTTGTACTTAATCATAATAATGCATTCTTTTATATGCAACTTATATAAGTATCAAGGTGTTTTTCTCATTCTAAACGACATATCTTTACGTCGATATATACTCAGCACAATACCCATTATAAATGCATGAAACAGAGTTGGTACTAATCCATAACTAATAAAAGGTAATGATATAGAAGCACGCGGTAATAATCCTAAGATCATGCCAACGTTACAAATAAAATGGATTACAAAAAGAGTCACTCCGCCAACGAGAAGTAATTTACCATAACCATCATTTATTTTATAAGCTATGTTCATTATCCTTACTGCAAAAAGAGAAAGAATAATGACAAGAAATAGCGCAAGCACATATCCATAATAGTAAGTCAAACTAGCGAATACAAAATCAGTATGGGCAGCAGGGATAGACTTTATATTTCCATATGTACCAAACCAACCTGCCGACGACATCGCCTCTTTTAAACGTAAATACCATAGATCATGCTCTGGGTTTAACATTCCTAAAATTCTAGCTATCCGGTATTCTTTTACAGCAGACCAGGAAAATAAATCCCTAATAATAAAGAGAAAAATCGGTAACATCGTAATGAGCCATGCCGTTTTCTTTCCTAGCTTACTCCACCAAAGCATAACGAATACCATCGTAATATAAATATAAATTGGCACCATAAATGATGTAGTTAAAAATAGATATAAAGAAAATACGTACAACATGAGCAGATGTATAAACTTTAATCTACTGTTATTAAAAAATGAAGCCCAGGCTAGAAAAAAGAATGGTATTGTCATTAAACAGTCAATTTTAATGGGACCAATTTTTATTAACGCTTCCTCATTCACAGAAATAGTCGGAAAACATTTTATAGCTAACAAGATAAGTATTCCAATTGTATAAAACAGCCACCCGAGTCTCTCTAACTTCCGATAATCAAATAGCATCATCCCAATAGCTGTTGCAATGCCGAGAATCACAAAAATCACTTTATTTAGTAGTAAATCATTCGTATGTCCAAGAGCTATAATTGGCAAAAAACCTAGCCCCATCGCAGCCACTAATAAACCAATTAAGAACCAATCAACCTTTGGCTTATGTAGTTTATTAAGTTCCTGGCCAAGCTTGATTGGACTTCCCATTTGTTCAACAGCCTTATCTTCAGCAACTTCCTCACTTAACCCTTTCTCTACCCACATGTTCTTCGCCTTTTTCAAATGAAAATCTAGTTCAGTTGCCACAAAGCTCTTTGCTTCTTTTGATTTAATATGATTGGTAACTTCGCTTACAAAACGCTCCCCTTTTTTATTCAATTCCGCCTCACTCCTGTACTAAGCCTTTTAATATAAATCGTGCCTTCGTAGCATTCTTCTCTGCTTTTCGCAGCATCTTGTTTCCTTTATCATTTAATTGATAATATTTAGCTCCTTCGTAATCCCAGCTAGATTGGATAAAGCGATTCTGTTCTAGACGATGTAATAAAGTGTATAGAGATCCTTCATCACCTTCGAATTTTTGAATTCCTCTCCCACGTAGTAACTGCATCAATTCATAACCTGTTTTTTCATTCATAAGAAGTTGCAACACTGCTAAAAGGATATCTTCTTCCTTTTCGGACGATTGATTGATTTTTTCGCGCACCCGCTTTCGATGCTGATCAGAAAAACTCAAATGTTTAAAAGTTGTATTCTCCATTGATTTTCGCAAGCCTTTTAATCGATCTTCCATTTGATTATTCCTCCAATCCTTCCTTCAATAGTTCCTTCGCTTTTTTCAGTCTTGTTTTTATCGTGTTTTCTTTCACGTCTATTACAATAGCAATCTCTTTAATTGATAATTCTTCATAATAAAATAGATAAATGACTTCTCGATATTTTATCGGTAAATTCATTACTGCAGAAGCAAGCCTACTATCCTCTGCATTTTGAATAACAGTTTGTTCCACACTTTCTTTTTGACTCTCCATATACGTAAAGTCATCCTCTGTAACGATAACTCTTTTGTTATACCAACTTTTTAAATAGTCCTTACAATGATTAATCGCAATTCTCCATAACCATGTTTTCACATTCGAATTTCCTTTATATGTATGAAGAGATTTATAGCATTTCACAAATATATCTTGCGTTAAATCCTCCGCAACCTCTTTATTATTCACATATGAATACACAAGCTGCAGGACTTCTTGTCCATACTTGTTCATTATTTCGTCGATAAGGTCCTCCTTATCTTCTATTTCAAACGCTTCTATCGTTAATTCATCCACATCATTTCCTCCTTCCCATATATTAGACGACGCACTGTATGGAAAAGTTTTATAAATTCATAAAAAAATACGGCTGGCAATGTCCATACCGTTTTTTATGAATTTTCATTTGTTTATTGTCCCCACGCACTAATGCTCTGCTTAAAGACAGGAATTTTCATCCATATATCTTGTTCCCTATTTTAAAACATAATACAATTAAAATGTAACTTAATAAGCTATAACTAATAGGTGTGGTAATCATCTCTTCCATTTTGAAAAAAGGGGGGAGGTGATAAAATGATCGCGATGTTTGTAATCAAATTAGTGTATGGTATCCTAACCGGAGCTGGCGTTGTCATCGGTAGAAGATACGTCGGTCCGTGGCTAATTTCTGTATACAAAAAAGCGAGAACCACCCTGCTTCGTGGAAAAGGTAAGGGCGGTTCTCGGCTAAAACGTTAATGTAATTGTCTTATAACCGCACCTACTACCACCACAATAGCAAGTTAGGTTACAAAGGCAGAAGTTTCTCAGGCTTCTGTCTTCTTTATTTTATGCAAAATTCATACTATATACTCTATCATCATTGTAACACATTTTATTTATTTTTAGTCAAGAGAAAAAACCACCTAAAGGGCTCCCCTTCAGGTGGTTCTCTATTTTACGCTAACGCAGCTGCCTGTTCTTGTTGATCTACAGGAATTACAGCGTCTGTTAATGCTTTTTCTAGTTCAGCTGTATATTTCATTTGTTCTTCTTTGCTCCAGCCTAGTTTCGCAGCCATGTAGTTGATTACTGCTTCTTTCCACTCGTATACCCAGTGGATGTTGAAGAATACAGCACCTCTGCGGCGTACGAAGAAGTCTACTGGTTTTGCTGTCATTTCGTAATCCATTGCGTATACAAGTGGGATTAGAACGTCAAGCGGCATGTTATATTCTTTTGCTTCGTCTTTATGTTTTTTCGCTAAGTCGAATAGTACGTCAACGTTAGAGCCGTAGAATTTCGCGAACTCTTCTGCTTGCGCTTTCGTTAAACCAGATTTCGTACCTTCGTCTGCTTTTTTCGCAACGAATGCTGGGAATCCGTGTGAACCATCTACATGTCCACCAGAGATTGGCATATGTTTCGTGTCACTCTTCGGATATGCACTATGACCTTCTTTTTGTAGTAAGTTTGTTACGTAGTCTACTACCATTTCAGCCATTTTGCGGTATCCTGTTAATTTACCACCAGCGATTGTAATTAAACCAGATTCAGAAGTCCAAATTTCATCTTTACGAGAAATTTCAGATGCATTTTTACCTTCTTCATAAATTAATGGACGTACACCAGCCCAGCTTGATTCAACATCTTTTTCCGTAATTTTCACGCTTGGGAACATGTAGTTAATCGCATTAATAATGTATGTGCGATCTTCTGTTGTCATGTGTGGTACAGCTGCATCTTTATCATAGAACGTATCTGTTGTACCTACGTATGTTTTTCCGCCGCGAGGAATCGCGAACACCATACGTTTATCTGGTGTATCGAAGTAAATTGCTTGACCTAATGGGAAACGTTTTTGATCAATTACTAAGTGAACACCTTTTGATAACTGAAGTACTTTTCCTTTTTTCGAGTTATCTTTTTCACGAAGTGTATCTACCCAAGGACCAGCTGCGTTTACAATTTTCTTACCGTAAACTTCGTACACTTCTCCGTCTAGTAAATCGATTACACGTACACCGCATACTTTTCCATCTTTATATAAGAAACTGTCTACTTTTGCGTAGTTAACAGCTTTCGCACCATGCTCAATTGCTTCTTTCATTACTTCAATTGTAAGACGCGCATCGTCTGTACGATATTCTACGTAGTAACCGCCGCCTTTTAATCCTTCTTTTTTCACAAGAGGCTCTTTGTTTAATGTTTCTTCACGGTTAAACATTTTTCTGCGCTCGCTTCGTTTTACACCTGCTAAGAAGTCGTATACACGAAGACCAATTGATGTACTGAATGATCCGAACGTACCGCCTGTATGGAACGGAAGTAACATCCACTCTGGTGTTGTTACATGGGGACCGTTCTCATATACGATCGCACGCTCTTTCCCCACCTCTGCTACCATTTTCACTTCAAGTTGTTTTAAATAACGTAGACCACCGTGTACAAGTTTCGTAGAACGACTTGATGTACCTGCTGCAAAGTCCTGCATTTCAAACACAATTGTTGATAACCCGCGTGTTGCCCCATCTAATGCAATACCAGAACCAGTAATACCTCCACCAATTACGATCACATCTAACTCTTGTTTATTTACTCCGTTTAATACGTCTTTACGTTGTTTACTTGAAAATTTCATGGTAATTCCTCCCTTTGATAACGAAAAAAGAGACCACGAACTCCGCTATAGATTTCGCCTCTATAGCGTGTTGTGGTCTCTCCAAATCTCCTACCGAATTATTAACTTGTCATCATTATAACACTGTTTATGATTATTTGAAAGCTTTTGTTGCTTCAATTGCTTTTTTCCATCCAGCATATAGCTCTTCGCTTGTTTCCGCTTCCATCGTTGGTTCAAAGCGTTTGTCCATATGCCACTGCGCTTTAATTTCATCTTGGTTTTTCCAATATCCAACCGCAAGACCTGCTAAGTATGCTGCACCTAAAGCTGTCGTTTCATTGATCACTGGACGCTCTACAGGAACTTCTAAAATATCACTTTGGAACTTCATTAAGAAGTTATTCTTAACTGCTCCGCCATCAACGCGTAATGTATTTAGTTCGATACCTGAATCTGCTTCCATTGCACAAAGTACATCTTTCGTTTGGTATGCTAAAGATTCTAGCGTCGCACGAATGAAGTGCTCTTTCGTAGTACCGCGCGTTACGCCAAACATAGCGCCGCGTACTTCACTATCCCAGTAAGGTGTTCCGAGTCCTACAAATGCTGGTACAACGTATACACCGTCAGTTGATTCAACGCGTGATGCGTACACTTCACTCTCACTTGCATCTTTAAACATGCGCATTCCGTCACGTAACCACTGAATTGCAGAACCTGCTACGAAAATACTTCCTTCTAATGCATAGTTTACTTTACCATCTAAACCCCATGCAATTGTTGTTAATAGACCGTGCTCAGAAGCTACTGCTTTTTCACCTGTGTTCATTAACATGAAGCAACCAGTTCCGTAAGTATTTTTCGCCATACCTTCACCGAAACAAGCTTGTCCAAATAATGCTGCTTGCTGGTCACCAGCTACACCTGCAATCGGTATATTTTGACCGAAGAAGTGATAATCAATTGTTTCACCATATATTTCAGATGATGGACGTACTTCAGGAAGCATGCTCTTTGGAACTGTTAACATGTCTAGAAGCTCATCATCCCACTGTAAGTCGTGAATGTTAAACATTAATGTACGTGATGCATTTGAATAGTCTGTTACGTGCGCTTTACCACCAGATAGTTTCCATACAAGCCACGTATCAATTGTTCCGAATAATAACTCACCGTTTTCTGCTTTTTCTCTTGCACCTTCAACGTTATCTAAAATCCATTTTACTTTCGTACCAGAGAAGTATGCGTCAATTAAAAGACCTGTTTTTTCACGAACCATTTCGCTATAACCTTTTTCTTTTAACTCATCACAAATCTCCATTGTTTGACGAGATTGCCATACGATTGCGTTATAAATTGGTTTACCAGTCGTTTTATCCCATACAACCGCTGTTTCACGTTGGTTCGTAATACCGATACCAGCGATTTGCTCTGGTTTTACATCCGCTTCACTTAAGCAAGTTGCGATAACTGCTAAAATAGATCCCCAAATTTCTTGTGCATTATGTTCTACCCAGCCTGGCTTCGGAAAATGTTGTGTAAATTCTTTTTGAGCTGAATGAACGATTTCCCCTGCTTTATTGAAAAGAATTGCGCGTGAGCTAGTTGTTCCTTGGTCTAATGAAAGAATATATTTTTTCATATCGGTTTCCCCCTATGCTACTTTTCTATTATTTGTAGTGCTTCCACTTTTTTTACTTGTCATATATGAGATTGCTAGTACAACCACAGTTGCAATAATTACATAAATAAGTGCTGAATTTTGTTTTCCTTCAAATACAATTTGATGGAATAAACCTGCAAGTGATCCACCTAAAATCGGACCAACTACCGGAATCCATGCATACTTCCAGTTTGAACCGCCTTTTCCTGCAATCGGAAGGAAGAAGTGTGCAATACGCGGACCTAAATCACGAGCCGGGTTGATTGCGTATCCTGTTGTTCCACCTAATGATAAACCAATACTTACAATTAAGAAACCTACGATAAATGGATTTAATCCATCTGCAAATTTATTTGCTCCAATTGCTAATATACCAAATACTAAAACGAATGTTCCAATCATTTCACTTAAAAGGTTTGCAAATGTGTTCGGAATTGCTGGACCTGTTGCAAATACGCCTAACTTTGTTCCTGGATCTTCTGTTTCTTTCCAATGTGGTAAGTAGTGTAAATATACGATAATTGCCCCGATAATTGCCCCAATCATTTGTGCTGCGATATAACCTGGTACGTCACTCCATGGGAACGCTCCCTTAAATGCTAGTCCTATCGTTAAAGCTGGATTCAAATGTGCCCCACTAATTGATCCAACCGCATACGCTGCAACCGCTACTGCTAAGCCCCAGCCCATTGTAATTACAATCCAACCAGAATCTTTCGCAAACGACTTCTTTAAACTTACACCAGCACAAACGCCGCCACCAAGTACGATTAACAACGCTGTCCCTATTAATTCCCCTAAAAATGCTGACATAAAATCCCTCCACAATCAATTTAAATGCTTTCAAATGTGATAGAGGTAAAATGAATGGCCATTCGTTTTTTTCAAAAGAAAAAGATCCACAGCTTACACGCTTCTATATAAAAGTATATAGAAACAATGAAATGTGGATCTCTTCTTTTCTCCGTCACGTTTATTAACTTGTCTATAATGTTAACTGTTAATGAAAGCGGTGTCAACAGAATCTTTTCACATTTTCGTCACTTTTTTTGGTAATGTTTCCATAATTCTTTTTTCGATGTCGTAATCGCTGTCGCACCAGCATGTAAAGCTCTTTCAACATCCTCCACAGTACGAATAAAACCACCCGCTAAAATCGGTACACCTGTACGCTCTTTTACTTCAGCGATCACATCCGTTAGCGCACCAGGAAGCACCTCTATATAATCCGGTTTCGTCTTTTCTAACAAATTACAGCTCTTTTCCATCGCACTAGAATCAATCAAAAAGATGCGTTGAATGGAGACGACACCCTTTTGCTTCGCCTTCATAATTACGCTCGCCTTTGTTGACAATAACCCGTACGGTTTATATTCTTGGCATAAAAACTCCGTCGCATGCCCATCACTTTGTAACCCATGGATCAAATCAACATGTAAAAACACCTTTTTACCGTGTTGCTTCGCGAGTGAAACAACACTCTTCAATTGACCAACATGAATATCTAAAATAACAATATATTCATACGAACTATGTAATAGCTTTTCCAAGTCTTTAATTTGCCTCACTGCTGGCAAAATTTTTTGTTCATGAAATTCCATTCTAAATGTCCCCTTCTTTATATCATCCTATCCTTTATAGTACACAATTTATACGAAAAGAACAGCTAGTGTAGGGAATTTCTTTCAAACCTTTCCTCTATTTATATATTTTCTTCAACTTATCAGAAACCGCGCCACCTATAATCATTAATATAAGAGGTAGAAAGTTCATCACATACGGTGCGTCTGCTACAATTGTAACGCTCGCTCCTGCAAACTTATTTAACATCCACACAATGATTTTTGTAACAAACAAAAATACGCCCATCATAAATAGACTATCGAAAAACACCTTCCATTTTGGATATGCCAATTGCTTACTATCTTCAATAACTTTCTGTGTCAACTCTTCATCACTCCTCAATAGCTCATTAATCGTAATACCGAACAAATCACTTAAATGAATAATAATTTCAATGCTCGGATAGTTCTTTCCCGTCTCCCATTTCGAAACAGATTGCCTACTTACATGAAGTTTTTCCGCCAAATCATTTTGGGACCAATTCCGTTTTTCTCGTTCTTCTTTTAAACGCTCACTAAAGATCATACTGTGTTTATCACCTCTCTACGCCTAGTATGGTCAAATAAATGATGAGGAGTAAAGCTAGTTATCGTTGCATAACCTACGCAACTTATGCGTTACCCCTTAACATAGAGTCATTGCGCACTTTATGTCATGCAAATTTTTTATACTTTTCTTCTATAATAATTTCCCGAACAATAATATACATAATGGATCCCAATAAAAACAGGACTAAACATAAAAACACGCCCTCTGTTTTAGAATAATAAACAGAAAGCGTTCCTTTTTTATAAACTGTATTTAGAAATTATTATTTAAGATATTTCCCCAAATCATCTAAGTTTCTCGTATGATTTAGAATGATTACATACTCAATTTCAACTTCTGTTACTACCATTTCTAATACTTGATGGACTTCAATATAATCATTTTCATATTCTTTTGCCGAAGCTACAATCTCTTCTAAGGTTCTTACAAATGTTTCAGCACTCCAGTCTTTTGTTGACAACGCCACATAGGTTTGAAATTTTTTTGTATTCATGTTAGTTCACATCCTTTTTAAAATTAATAAAATTATATATTAGATAAAAAAATATAAAATACTCTCTTGTATAAATCAATTACCTTTTTATTTAGTACATCTTCAATTTTAAAATGACAGCTAATAAACGAAGCATACACTTTTCTCTTATACAAATATTTCATACAACAAAAAAGAAGAGAAATAAAATATATTCCTCTTCTTTACAATCTCTATTAAAGTAATACCGAATCTTTATCACTATCCTGATTACGTTTCTCACGCTCTTCTTCTAAACGTTTCATATATACTTCGCCTTCTTTTTCAATAAACTCATTATCCATCTCTTGCTCTTTTTTCGAAGTATATAAAACC
>NZ_JAEHBO010000104.1:0-14237 GCF_016483575.1 Bacillus cereus group sp. N12 | reverse complement strand
CCCATATACAATGTGGAGTAAAAGAAGAACAATTTATAATACAGAGGTTGGAAGTATTTCTGGAGCAATGCCTCCTCTCATTGGATGGGCTGCTATTTATCCAGATATTACACATCCGGCTATTCTTGGTCTTTTTTTGATTACAGTCATTTGGCAAATGCCTCATTTCTATGCAATAGCTATTCGCAGACACGATGAGTATAAGGCTGCTAAAGTTCCTATGCTTCCAGTAGTCAAGGGTGTTAAAAGAACATATATGCAAACTAATATTTATTTAATCATTTTGATTGCAATGAGTTTCCTTTTTAAATCTTTAAGCCTCGGCCTTATGTTAGTAGCACTTCTTTTAAGTATTTTATGGCTCGTTTTAAGTATCTTCGGCTATAAAAAAATGGATTCAGAGAAATGGGCAAAATCAATGTTTGTTTATTCGCTTCTTCATATGACTATCTTGTTTTCGACCGTAATTATATATTCTCTTATGGGCATTTATTTTAGTTTATAAAAATTATAATTTTGTAGTCATAACACGAAAAAACACTATTCTTTCGATAGAGTATAGGAAAGGATGGTGTTTTTGAAAAGAAGACATCTATTAAGATGTCTTCTTTTACTTGTACACTTAGTGTTAAGAAAGTATTAAATTGCTAAAAACCATAAAAAAATATAACAATCATCGAGTAAACTTATTATAGAGGTACCGTCACATTGCCATCAACCTAAGAAAACAGGTTCCCCCAAAAACGATAAATAAGCTTTTTCGTTACAAGAAAGCCTAAAAATTTCGTTTTGGGGGTGTAATAAAACTTTAGCTTGATGGGCATGGGGTAGCACCACATTTCTATCAAGCTAAGCTCATACAACATCAATTATAGTAGAGGTTGTTTTCTTTTTTCTAAGCTAAAGAATCATCAGCCAGTATTTTTTATATCGGATTAATTTAAGTTTCTGGAATAATTGTAATAGCGATGGTCCGAACTGGAGCCTCTATTTCGTTGCCCCTACTTTGGGTATGGTAGTATTTAGTCATTAATTCGTTAAGTTCGTTTTGAAATTTTATAAAGTGTTCCTCATCTAGTTTTAATTCCACTACAGAAAAAGTAGCATTATCTTCTTGACTGTTGTGTTCACCTAATTTCTTAAGGTAACTTTGATATTGTGTCATAAGTGATAACTGGTAATAGGAAATATAGTTTAACTTTTCATCATCAGATAATCCTTTCCATTCACTTCCTTCAATTTTTGCATCATCTTCATTTATTGCGTAATATTTTTCAGAAACAGATTTTACCTTTTTTTCTTTAATTACATGGACGATACCAGAATCAACCATAGTTTGTAGCTGTCTATATAAAGTTGCTTGTGGTACATTTTTAATGATTTTTACCATTTCTAATGGTGTTAGCCCATCTTCCTTATTTCTCATTAACACTTGGCAAATTTTCATTCTTACAGGATGCATTAAAATTTCAACTTTATTACTCATTAACTCACCTTATTTATCATTTATTTTTATTCTCATTATAAATAATGAGAATAATATTTGCAATTCATCCGTTCTTGTTTTATCATTATTATTATCAATAATGATAATGAATTTAGAAAGGATTGATAATAATGCAATTACATTACGGATTAAATGACCTTAAAAACTTTGATCTTATGTCTATTCTACCCATCATATTGCCGGTTATTGCGGTGGGGGCACTTTTAGTATTAATTGCATTCATTGATTTATATCGGCATAGAAAAATAAGAAAAAATGTACTTGTATGGACGCTAATTATTCTTTTCATTAATATATTGGGACCTATTCTGTACTTTGTTATAGGGAGAAAGGATAGTGAGAAATTATGAAATTAGAAATTAGAAATGTGACAAAAGTATTTAAAGGAAAAATTGCTGTCAATAATTTCTCGATGGAACTACAATCGGGGGAATGCGTCGGATTAATTGGACCAAACGGAGCAGGGAAATCCACATTAATAAAAGTAATTTCAGATATTATTAATTCAGATGCTGGTGAAGTCTTATTGAATGGGATAAAAATATCAAAAATGAAAAGAGAAATTGGTTATTTACCGCAATATCCTAATTTTTTCCACTGGATGACAGCGAGAGAAACGCTTACGTTTATGGGCCAACTTTCGGGATTGAAAAAAGAAGAATTATCAAAGTCAATTCCAAAAATTTTGGAGAAAGTTGGACTAAGGGGCGAAGAAAACTCAAAGGTTGGTACGTTTTCTGGTGGAATGAAACAACGACTTGGTATTGCACAAGCATTACTGCATAAACCTTCGCTTATTGTCATGGATGAACCGGTATCCGCATTAGATCCAATCGGTCGAAGAGAGGTATTGAATCTGATTGAAGAAATAAAAAAAGATACAACCATTTTATTATCAACCCATATATTAAGTGATGCAGAAGAAATCTGTGAACGATTTGTCATTATAAAAGATGGAACAAAAATAGAAGATACAACGATTACTGAGCTTTTACACCGTAATAATGAAAATAAATTAATTATTGAAATAACAGCTAAAGATAAAAAGTGGATTGAAGTTGTGCAAAAATTATCTTATGTGAAAGACGTAGAAGTGATTGGGCTTAAAATCAAAGTGAAGGTTGAAAGTATCGAAATAAACAAGAATTTATTGCTACAAAATGCACTTGAACATAAAGTGGACATCGTTAAGTTTGAAATAAGCAACGATACTTTAGAAGAAATTTTCTTGAAGTTGGTGGTGCAAAAATGAATAACTTACTTGTATTGATAAAAAAAGAATGTGTTCAAATGTTACGTGATTTTAAGATCCTTTGGCTACCAATTGTTTTTATATTTTTAGGCGCAACACAGCCAGTAGTAACTCATTATTTACCATCAATTCTGGAAGCATTAGGTGGAGGACAGGGAATTACCATTGATCCGAGTATGGCAACACAAAAAGGAGGCGCAGTATTAGCGAGTACTTTGGGATCCCAGTTTGATCAGCTTGGACTTATGATTCTAGTGATTTCTATGATGGGTACTATTCAATCAGATAAAGCCAATGGTATGTTGGCCTTTATTTTAACAAGGCCCGTTACTGTTACTTCATATTTAGGTGGGAAAATAGTGTCGAACTATTTAATGGTAGCTTGTAGTGTAACAATTGGATACGTTACTTCTTATCTATATGTAAATTATCTTTTTACTGCTGTTCCATTTTCACATATGATTACTGGATTACTATTTTATCTAATATGGATTCTTTTTATCGTATCTTTCACAACAATGATAAGTGCTATTTTTCACAGTCAAGGTATTATTGCGTTAATTTCAATTGTCTTCCTTTTAGCCTGTAGAATAATCGTCGGTTTGAATCCAATAATGGATCAGCTTAATCCAGCCAGTATGAGTAAGCATGCAATGGAAACGTTAGTTACGGGATTAGTAAATTCAAATGTAATAGATAGTGTGTTACTAACAATTGTATGGATTTTATTGACACTCTTCGTAACGAATTATTGGATTGTTAATAAAAAGTTTAATCATGAATAAACAGGGAACAACTTTGATGAGGATATGGGATTTTTGCTTTGGTTTAGTGGCAAGGATCTTACTTCTGTATTTATTACCTTACTATCAATCTTAATAATTGATAACCATTTACTTACTCCTGAATATACAGAAACTTATAATTTTAAATAAATTAAAACCGATAGTTTTTTAACATGGGAATAATCGGCTTTTTTATGTCGAAATTTACTTAACGTATATTTCGTATGCAAATCTTTCAATCGCCTACACTAGCCCTTTAGAAAAAAGAAACAATATCTCCTAAAATTTACTTTGCGTAAGCTTAGCTTGATAGCAATGGGGTAGCACCACATGCCCATCAAGCTAACAGAACAGGTTGCCCCCAAAATGATAAAAATGAACTTCATTGCTATAAAAGACTCTAATTTTTCGTTTTGGGGCAAATATTATATTAAATGATGTTGAAAATAATAGATATGTCTGAATCACTAGTTTCAAAAAAGCCTTCACGCAATGATGATTCCATGAAGGCTTTTGATGTTTTCTTATTTTTTTGTCTCATTGACCCATGTAATAATGTCCTGGATGACGTACTCGGGAACATTTGCAGGGATTTCGTACTCACTTGGAAGACTCAATTCCCCGTCACCCTCCGTGAAGAAATGATTCAATTTCGGATATTCTTTGAACTGAGCATTCCCGCGGTTTGAAAGTCCTTCCTGCCATTTTGTATAATCTTCTTTTACTGTTACTTGATAATCGCGTGCCCCTTGCAGAATCAGCAAAGGCTCTTTTCGTGATTTTGCCTCCTCAACTGGACGCCACCTAGTAACATCATACATAAAATGAGGAGACGGAAACGGAAAATTGTAGCCAGCTGGCGGATGGTCAGGATTGAAAGTAGGATCCAGGATAAAAGCGAACTGTCTTTTTAGTTCATCGATTACTTCCTTTGGCGCCCCAAGGTATTGACTCACATCAATGGCAGTGTCAGTCAAAGGGCGTGCAGGTGGTGCGAGTAAGATACTTCCTCGAACAAGTGAGGAAGGCGCTTTGCTCAGTATTCGCGGCATTGTGCCAGCTCCTTGGCTATGTCCGAGAATGAAAATATTATTTGGATCAATGCCTTCCTGCTGCGCTGCTGACTTTGCTGCATATATGGCATCATCTGTAGTATCACGGTCCAACGTAACAGGTTCTACACCCATCTTTAATGCATGTTCTAAGGTACGTTTTTCATAGCGTAACACTGCAATTCCGTTGGATGAGAGGCCCACCGCAAGGTCTCGTAAGATTTTTGTTCCCAAATAGGTAGCATCGCGATCATGGATGCCAGCACCATGAACAAGAACAACAACGGGTACCTTTTCACCAGGCTTATGTTTCGGAACTGTTAATGTGGCTGGTAATGGATAAGTAGAATTTCCAATGACGATTTCACGTTCTTGATAGGAATCAGGTTGATCATAGCTAGGATGCGGGATGGTATAAGATTCCTCGGGTGGTCTTTCCCCAACTTCATCTACTTTCCCGCCAGGTGTGAATTTAATGAGTAGCGGTATGGTAGTTCCTTCAATAGCTCCTGGAATTTCCACCGTCTGATGGACCAAGTTTCGTTCTTTTATTACAGGTGTTCCCATGATTTTTATCCCACTTTGTGTCCACCAGTTTTGTAATGTGTTTGCTGTAAACTTGGATTGAAAAGCAGCAGACGTCAACTGAAGTGCCTCTGCATACTTACCTTGCTGGAGATATTCAAAAAATAATGATGTACGCTCCGTTAAAGAGATTTGTTTCTTTTCTGCAGATTGCTCCTCACGTGTATCTGCGTGAATAGCTGTTGTAAGCGGGAAAGATGAAACACCTAAAGAAAAGAGTAGGGTAAAGGTAAGTACTGATTTTTGTATTTTCTTTTTTTTATTCATGTTTTAACCTCCAATATGTGATGGTAAAAAACAGGTATGGTAATTAGGGTTCTGGTGCAAAAACTTCAAAATATTTGCAAGTAATCTCCAAAACTTTGACATACTGATATTATTACTCTAAAAAACCGTAGATTTCTACTTTTTCCACATGCATATAAACTTCAGAAATGATCTTTCTTCCTTCATTTTATATTTTGATTATAGGAAACAAAGCTCTCGTTTTTCTTACTTGATACTTACAAATTCCTTAATTAGAGGATATTTTAAAATCTTAGGTTGATAGATATGTGGTGCTACCCCATTAATAAACCGAAATCTCTTGATTAAATAAAAGTGAATTCGGTTTTATTACTGTATAGTACAAAATTGTTTTAAATTGACAGTAAAACAAAAAAAGATACGTGAAGTTACTGCTAACAGCACCCTTCAAAAGAATTGTTATAACAACACACACATTATTGATACAATATAATTATTCATTGAAATAAAAAAAATATAAATTTAGGGGGAGAAAAACTTTGGAAATAGATCAAATAAAGAATGTCCTAAGAAAAAGAGCAACTATCTTTCATACAGGAGGAAAAAGACCCGATTTATCTATAAATGAAAGTTGGATTGGAAAGATTACCTATTCATTACCGGATGAAACTTACCCAATCGACCGCTATCAAGACAAAATGTATGCAACCATGATGCTTAATTTAACTCAAATACCCTTTGTTCCAGAAGCAGTAAAAGATATGAAAGCCATCGCAGTATTTCTTTCTCCAAACTTTGCTAAAGACTTGTCCAACTTATCAGGAAATTTTTGTATTAGAGAATATGATTCTTTAGAGGAACTAGTACCAAATGAGATGTCACTTACGTTTCCAAATCTAAAACCTTTTCCCTTAATACCTAGATTAGTAACTGATGAGTTTCCACAATGGGATACGGAAGATTTTCCAAACAACATGCAAGATAGAATTTTAGAACTTGAAAACACAATTGATATTGACTACTACGAGGATATTTTTGAAGAAAATCATTACATACATAAATTAGGTGGCTATGCTTGTTTTGCCCAATCAGGCATCCAATGGCCCGAGGATTATGAATTTGTTTTTCAAATAACAGACGATCCAAAAGCACATTTAAAGATTATTCATGGCGGCGGAATTTATTTTGCTAAAAATAGTAAAACAAATGATTGGATCGCACATTGTGATTTCTTATAGGGGTCCCGCCACATGCCCAATAACTTAAGAAAACAAATCAACCCCAAAATGAAAAAAGAGCTTTTTATTACATATTAGGACAAAATCTAGTTCTGGGATTAGTTACATTTTCTTAGCTTGATAGGTATGTGGTGGACCCAAAGAAAGAGATTTAGTTGTTGAAGCTCGGATGAATTGATTAGCTAGAAGTTTAAAACTTGGAAAAGCGAAATGTTCATATATTTAGTCTGGATTATGAATGGGAACGAGAGTTATTGAAAGAAAAGCGAAGAGTCGGATTAGATATTGTTAAAAAAGGGGGACAGCTGGGTAGTCCTCGTAAGTGTGGAAAGAAACATAAAGGGATGGAACATGCTATTCATTTATATAAAGAAGGTAAACGTACAATAAATCAAATTTGCAATATTACCAAGTGAGTCGTTCAGCGTTTTATCGTGAAATTAATAAGAGGAATTTGAAAATGAATAAATAATGTTCTATGAATTTATTAGCAAATAAAATTCATAGAACATTGGAAAATGTCATAATTTCAAAAATTAATTTGCTAAGTATTGATGCTAATTTTTATAGATATTATTGGAAGTGGGGTAATGTTGTATGAAATCGATAAATGTAAATGGGAATTTATATCATATTGAATGTATTCCTTTTGAAGATAAGAGTGAGCAGGACGAAGAGGGATACTATGAATATTTTTACAAAGGAGTCAATTTATCGTTTCACTCCGACAAAGAAACAATAAAAGCTCGAATTTATGATGGAGAAGAAGTAATATATTTCTTAAAAAATCCAATTCTTACTTTGGATAAAGATTTTGAAGCGATAAAGGCATATATAATTAAAGAATATGATGTAAAAAAATTTAAGATTCCGGGTGGGAAAAAGGCCTATATAGAATTATAGCAATAATCGATCTCAGTCTTTACCATGGATATATTAAATACAAAAGGTAGGTAGTTATATGATTCGTGAAGCTGAACCAAACGACAGCAATGTAATTGAAAATCTATATAAAAAATTAGCACCACATAGCAAAAATATTAAGGTTTTACCAGAAAGAATTGAGCAGATAAGGAATGATTCTAATAATTTTTTATTTGTCTATGAGGAAAGTGGTAACGTCAAAGGAAGTATATTTATGACGTTTTGCCTTGATCCTGGATATCAATTTAGACCGTATACTGTTTTAGAGTATGTGATTGTAAATGAAGATTTTCGAGGTAATGGGATAGGGGAAAAGTTATTGAAACATGTAGAAGAGATATCAATTGCAAGGGGATCCACAAGAATTATCTTATTAAGTAGTGCAACTAGAATAAAAGCACATAAATTCTTCACTAAAAATGGATACAATGGAACCATAAGTAAGGGTTTCAAGAAGTATATACCAATTATTTGAATTTTATTTATAAGTGTTTTTTTTAGAATGCTCCTTCATGATTCTAGACCAAAAACGAATTTCATTTAATGATCGTTCAACAAACTTTACAGACGTAACACCCGTATCAGGGTATAATGAGGTTTCATCCCTATTCATTCTTATTCCCCCACTAAATACTAAGTCTATTCTTATGAGTAAATATATATATAAATACCATCAATAAAAATTCATGATGAAAATGATAAATCTCATATACATGTAAAATTAACCTACCTTATTATTATCAGTAACCAAAGTAAGTCTACTCCTTATACAAAAATAGGTAAGGAGCGGGCTTACTTTTCTTCTGAAGTTTTATTGGGCTACAGTCACTTTGATCATAAAGTAAGAATTCATTACTTTCCTGTCCGAGGAGATAGGAAAGAGGCCTGGGATACCATTGACTTTGAAGGTTGGTTAGGAGAACGAATGACAATGAAAATTAATTGGTTAGGTTATTGATTCGATTTTAGCTGCTCCTCTAATAATTGATCTGTCCCGTTTTATGGATTATGCACTTAGAGAAGGAAAGGTAGGAATAATGGAACATCTTTCACTCTTTTTTAAATCACCAATTGGAACAGGGGAGTATGCCCTTGATCAACAATACCAAACATTATTGGAATATGTGAAGAATTCCAATAATGTTTAGTATCCGCGGTGACCTTAGAGTTGAAAAAATATGAATATAGTATTTGTGATAAATAGCTTTATTATTATATGAAATAGGTAATTAATTAGGAGAGCTTTATTAGAACGTGATTTAGAGCACTTTATTTCATATAAAATGACCCCCGCTGATAGTTGTGGGGGCCATATAAAATCCTAATGTTTTAATGTTTATACTAAAAATTTTCTTGATTCATGCTATAAATAGTTTAGTATAAAACCATCTATGCTAATAAATAGGATTTTTTAAAAATTATCTAATTTTATTTTCAAATCTTTACAGTAATCTCTTTTGTCATACTCAATGTAAGCTATGTGACCATCGGGGCGAATTAAAATGACATCCATATTTTTTAACTGAGAATCCTGTGTTTCTCCTACAACCACCTTTATGTGCGAATTAATGTTCATTTTATCTATTTCTTCTTTATAAGACGGATGTATTAATAAAATATATTTACCATCTTGCATCAATTCAAAGAGTTTATAAGTTTTCTTATTTTGAGAAGAAATAGTAAGATTTATACATCTTTCCCCTGTAAATGGGTGCCTTTCTTTCGTATGCATAGAGGAATATATAACCCCTAAGCCACTTACTCTTTCAGCTAAATCTTGATTCACCTCTGGGTATGTGAGTAAATGCGAGAATAACTCTCTTAACTCTATACCTGCATTTGAGAAGTTTATCATTAATTGTTCTTGCGCTTGTACTTCCTTGAAAAATTGTCTTCCCACAGCATGTCGTTCAATATGATAACTTTCTAATAGGCTTTCATATTTTTTTTGTTTTATAGCGAGTCCCAATTTCCATCCTAAATTAAAAGCGTCTTGTAAACCTACATTTAAGCCTTGTCCTCCTGCAGGGAAATGAATATGCGCCGCATCACCTGCCAAGAATACACGCTTATATTGATAAGTATTCGCTAGTTTGGTTGCATTTCCAAAACGAGAAAGCCATATTGAGCTCTTAATTCGAATATGTTCACCTGTAATGTTATAAATACTATCTATAAGCTCTTTTTCTGTGACAGCAACATGAACAGGTTTTGTCTGATTCTTAGGATCTACAATTGCAAAACGAAATACATCACGTGCAATAGGTACCATCATTATTATCCCATTTATATTAGATGTAGATAAAAATGGATTATCTGGTACATTTTCTAAAATGACATCACCCAATATAGCAGTTGTTGTTGTATCTGTTCCATTAAACGATATATGTGATAACTCACGAACTACGCTTCTTGCGCCATCAGCGCCTACTACATAAGGAACTTCTATTTTATATATTGTTTCTCTTTGCTCTATTTCTAGTTGTACGAATGTATCATACTGTTTTAAATTTTTTAAAGTATGACCACGTTTAATGTCTACACCTAATTCCAATGCACGCTCTTCTAATATTTCTTCTGTAATAGATTGGGGAATAAAAAGCGTATATGGAAAATCAGTATCTAAATTTTTAAAGTTTAATCTTGTATCTAGGGCAGCAAAATGGCTTGTATCTGATTTCTTCCCTCTAGATAAAAATCGGTTTTCAATACCTCTCATAGCCATTAATTCTAAGGAGCGGGGGTGAAGTGTGAGTGCTCTAGAATTTCGTATCCGATTTAACCTTCTCTCTAAAACGACAACTTTTACGCCTTGAATAGCTAATTCACATGCTGTCATAAGTCCAACTGGACCACCACCAATTACCGCTACATCATAATAATTTTCCATTTCATGCCCTCCATTTATTTTCGTAATTAAGAGCTAATGCAAAAATGTGTACAATAATAAATTTGTAAACGATATTTATTGTACATATATAATTATACCTCATTTTAGTTTCCTCGGAAACTAAAATGGAGTGCCCTTGGAATATCCCTTATATCCAGCATCCAATTTAACAGTTTGTTTATTCTTTTTATTTCCATAAAGTTTAGAAAAGCATATAAAATGGAAGGATAATGCTGGTGCTTTCTTTTTCCCAGAACTAGGACTTGGAACAATTGTTGTACGTGCAAGCGTTATGATAGATGGAATGTTCGCAGCAGCTACTGAAGCAGTTGCAGGAGGTATTGCTAGAGAGAACTTAAGTGATAACGATATCAAGATTGCAGTAAAAGAAGCAATGTGGAAGCCTTAGTATCGTGAAATAAAAGTGGTAGAAAAGGTTAGCATATAGAAAGCCTGTTTATAATAATTAGGCGTACGGTCCCATTATAATCTAGCCAATGAGGTAGATATCGGTATTATTATCCAATACATTAAATTAATTAGGAGAATGCAGTTGAATCTAAAATACGGATACGCTTGAAAACAGAAGTATATGGAGAAGAAATGAGCATAGATGAGGCCAATTTTTGGTTTAGTAGTTCAGCTAGTATGTGTTGTAAGAATTGGACAGCCGCTTTATTAAATCGTTGATTCAGTCCCTCAGGACTGATGAGTACTTCTGTTGATACTTCTAAACAGCTAAATAACTGAGTTAAAGAAGTCGCAGCGACATTTTGACTCATCCATACACATAAAGCGACTAAATCCTCCGCTTGATACTTACTAGTTCGTTGTACAAAACCAACATCTCTAGCAAGGTCTCATAAGATATTTGGAGATAAACAGCCTTGAATCTCTTGAGCAAATAGTTGTAATTCATAGGATACAGAAATAGACATACAAAAACGCCATCCTTTCCTATGATTCTACAGAAAGAATAGCGTATTTTTTCATTTTAGGGGAGATTTTGTTGTATTAGCTTGATAGCGATTTGGTGTTACCCCTTATAGGATAATAGAAGTTTGCATTTCAAATTTTTTCACACTCTATTAACAAGGCAGTTATAGCATCCTGGTTTAGCGTTAAGAATGTGAATATATTCTACTTCTTTATTATCAAAAATTTCATCTATATTTTCTCTTAAATTTACACCTTCTGTAACCCTTGCTTCTACAATCATTGAGTCAGCATTGTAGCCGCGTACAGATAGATACCTATGATGTAACATATGCGGAATTTCATTTACATCTAGCTTAGCGGTAGTTGCTCCCTTTCGTATAAATATAGGACCACTTGCTTTATAAGGCGAATTAACACTATGATATTGGTAATTCAGTAAGATTACCTCTTCTCCTACCTCTGCATCCTTCAAACTTATCCTGCAAGGATATCCAGGATTTTTATTTGCTATTATTTTGACTGCCCCGATACTTTTTAATACTTCTTCATTCATTAAAAATAAGTTATTAAACTCCTTCTCTTGTAACGCAACGATTTGAAAGTTATTTCTCATATTCTATCCCTCCTTAATTAGTTGTTATAAAGCATTTCACTAATGATGCTACCACTAAAGTTCATAAAAATTGTTCAATAATCCTGCCCGTTTGTTGAAGATTGAATTTTCATAATCTTTATATTAAGTTTAACATAAAATTCCACAGGAACTTCTAAAAAAAATCATCCTTTTTAAAATAGGATGATTATCCAGCTTATTTAAAGTATAGAATATCGTTTAAAGTAAATTGTTTATCGGTTAAACCTAGTTTCTGAGTTGGCGTTGACCTTGTCTTTTTAGATACTTTAGTAGCCAAACAGAAGTTGTAGTACGTTCTAAATATATATTTTTTGTTTCGGGGAATAATGTATTTCTTAACTTGATGGTGATGTGGCAGTACCGCTTAAATATCCCTAATATTTCTCAATATCCATTTTATGTATAAGTGATATATTTTATTTAGGTTATTTTAATACCTAAATAAAATATTAATTTGTAAAAAAAGGAGAGATATATGCAAAGAAACCCCTTACTGTAGAATTATTGGCGAAGATAGACAAAGTTTTCAAGTTTGTTATGTTTAAATTAGAGGTGTAGTATCCTTTTCAAAAAATTATTTAATCTAAAATTCTTAAAGTAAAGATTGTTATTGATAAAGTTTATAAGAATTACATATTTGTTTATCTTCTACTTTAATCATACCCCTCTATATGTCTTTAACTATTGTATTTTATTTAATCAAATTGACATGTTAAGAATTATCCTTTTGTGAAGAGAAAAGTTTGATTTGAACTATCTTTCCGAAATGAGGGAATGTATGCGATTAATGTCGCAGTTTTAATGATTTCAAGAAACGGGGCGATAAAATGACGCGGAGGAGCCTATTGTGCAAAAAAACTAGGGGACGTTTTAAACAAATTGTAGTATTCTTCATGATGTTTTTATTAGCATTTAGCGGTATGTTTTCTAGCAGTTTGCCGATGCTAAAAGTGAAAGCTGAAGATAATACTAATACATCAGGTACATGCTCACAGCAACAGAAGCAAGTAGTGTTAATTAATGGTGATTTTGAAAAACCAACTGCAGAAGAACCAGTTTCATTTTTTGATGCCAAAGATGTTCCGGGATGGAATACTACGGATGTAAACGGTGAAATAGAGATTTGGAGAGATCAGAATCCAGCATCTGGACATCAATATGCAGAATTAAATGCATCGAGCGTTGGGATGCTGTATCAAGATGTAGAGACAACACCTGGACAAACAATACATTGGAGACTAGCCCATAAGGGAAGGCTAGGGACTGACACTATGAGACTTCGAATTGGTGCAGTGACTGCAAATCCTTTAGAGACTCCAGAAGTGCAACAAATGACTGATGGAAACGAAACATGGGGACGCTATGAGGGAACATACATTGTTCCACCAAAACAAACGGTAACACGATTTGGTTTTGAGTCTGTGTCTGCTGCCGGTGGGGACATAGGAATAGGGAATTTCTTAGATGATATTTTTCTTGGTTCAGGACCTTGTGTCTCAGCGACCAAATCTGTTGATAAAGACGGAGCCGTAAATTTAGGAGATGAATTAACATATAAAGTGAACGTCAAAAACTATGGTGGTGACATTGCTGCTGACTCTGTTTTCATAGATATGGTTCCTGATGGAACGGAATATGTTCCGGGGTCAATCAAAGTGACGAAAAACGGAACTACAATAGGTATAACGGATGCAATAGATGGTGATGAAGGAGATTTCCAAAATAATAAAGTTACTGTTAAATTAGGAAATTTATCTTACATAAAAGATGCGCCAGAAGGATTTACCGTACAATTTAAGGTGAAAGTTAAATTAAGTAATATTGGTAAAACAATAACGAATAAGGCGCAGATACAATATCAAGATTTACTAGTAAAACAACAAAAACAAACTGAAACGAACAAAGTTGTTAATGATGTTACCCCAAGAGACTCAAAATTAGAATCGGAAAAAATAGCGAAAAACCTCCAAAATAAAAGTACAGAAGTTGGAGACGAAATCGAGTATACCATTCGAACACGTAGTACAATTTCGGATAGCTTAGCTAAAAATGTAGTAATTGAAGATACATTACCGGAAGGCTTAGATTATGTGCCAGGCACATTACGTGTAGACGGAAAAGTTGTAACAGATGCAGCTGACACAGACAAAGGTCAATTTGAAAAAGGAAAAGTAACTGGAAAACT
>NZ_JAEHBO010000103.1:0-14340 GCF_016483575.1 Bacillus cereus group sp. N12 | reverse complement strand
ATATTGAAGAGGGCGGTAGCTTAACGATTTTAGCAACAGCGCTCGTTGATACAGGGTCTCGTATGGACGATGTAATTTACGAGGAATTTAAAGGAACTGGAAATATGGAACTTCACTTAGATCGCTCATTAGCTGAGCGTCGTATCTTCCCAGCGATTGATATTCGTCGCTCTGGTACGCGTAAAGAAGATCTATTAATTCCGAAAGAGCATTTAGACAAGTTGTGGGGTATTCGTAAAACAATGCGTGATACACCAGACTTCGTTGAAGGTTTCTTACGTAAACTTCGTCAAACAAAGACAAATGAAGAATTTTTACAAAACATTGTTGCAGACTCGAAAAGGTATGTAACAACTAAGTAAAGGGAAAAGATTGGGACTCGCTTATTTCGTAGTAAGCGAGTTTTTTTATGTTTTTTAGGTGATGTTAAAGGGAGAAGTAAGTGGGAGAACCTTAGCCAGTCAGAGCTGAACGAGCCGCTTGCGCTTTTAAATTGTATCCAGTTCTGGCGGCTAGCTCTTCGCATCTAAGAACCTTCCGCCCGAAAGGTAAAAAGCATCTTTAGGGCGAAAGAACCTTAGCCAGAGCTAAGCAAGCCACCTCCACTTTAAGATAATATCCAGCTCCAGCGGCTAGAATCTCCGGTCATTTCACTCTCTCGAAGCAAAAGGCGCTTCAAGGTCGAGAGTTTGAAGTGTCCTGGATTCTGAACGAGCCGCTTATGCTTTTAAATTGTATCTAGTTCCGACGGCTAGCTCTTCGTGTCTAAGAACCTCCCGCACTAAAGGTAAAGAGCACCTTTTGTGCGAGAGAACCTTAGCCAGTCAGAGCTGAACGAGCCGTCTCCACTTTTAATTTAAAAAGACAAAAACAGGTAGTTGCAAAATGAAGTTAGCCTTGTTATAATTTCATCATATGTGTTTCATCAATATAGTTGTGTATGCAGCTGAAGATGAAAAACTCTGTTTCGAAAATGATTCAGGGCGGAAGGAGATGAAAAGAATGAAAGCAGGAATTCACCCAGATTACAAGAAAGTTGTATTCATGGACACAAACACAGGCTTCAAATTCTTAAGCGGGTCTACTAAAGGCTCTAGCGAAACTGTTGAGTGGGAAGATGGTAACACTTATCCATTACTAAAAGTTGAGATCAGTTCTGATTCTCACCCATTCTACACTGGACGTCAGAAGTTTGCTACTGCAGACGGACGCGTTGATCGCTTCAATAAGAAATACGGTATCAAGTAATAAAAACATAAAACAGGCAAGTGTATGTATTCGCTTGTCTGTTTTTTTTGCGAAAATATTATACCTTTACCCTACTTTTAACTAAAAAGTAGATGAAAGGAGAGCTTCATGTACTTAATAAATCAAAATGGCTGGATTGAAGTGATTTGTGGTAGTATGTTTTCTGGTAAATCAGAAGAGCTAATCCGCCGTGTGCGCCGCACGCAATTTGCGAAACAACATGCAATTGTATTTAAACCATGTATTGATAATCGTTATAGTGAAGAAGATGTTGTATCACATAACGGATTAAAGGTAAAAGCAGTTCCTGTTTCAGCTTCAAAGGATATATTTGAACATATTACAGAAGAGTTGGATGTTATTGCAATCGATGAGGTGCAATTTTTTGATGGGGACATTGTGGAAGTGGTGCAAGTATTGGCAAATCGTGGCTATCGTGTCATTGTAGCTGGTTTAGACCAAGATTTCCGTGGTCTACCATTTGGACAAGTTCCTCAGCTGATGGCGATTGCTGAACACGTAACAAAACTGCAAGCAGTATGTTCTGCATGTGGATCTCCGGCAAGTCGTACACAACGATTAATTGATGGAGAGCCGGCGGCATTTAATGATCCGATTATTTTAGTTGGAGCTTCAGAATCGTACGAACCACGTTGTCGTCATTGTCATGCAGTTCCTGCAAACAAAAATAAGTAAAACTCGCTTTGTAGGGCGGGTTTTTTTCAAAATAGAGAGAATGAGTGGTGCAAGCCGCTTGCGCTTTTAAATATAATTTGCGTTTTTTTGAGTAAGTACCATATACTATTTGTATTAGATACTAGGATGTAGAGGTGAATGATGTGTTAGATCGTTTGCAAGCTGTAGAAGATCGTTATGAGAAGTTAAATGAATTGTTAAGTGACCCAGAGGTTATTAGCGATACAAATAAGCTTCGTGAGTATTCAAAAGAACAATCTGATATGCAAGAAACGGTAGAGGTGTACCGTGAGTATAAAGATGTTCGTGAGCAATTACGAGATGCAAAAGCAATGTTAGAAGATAAGTTAGACGCTGATATGCGTGAAATGGTTAAGGAAGAAGTCTCTGAATTAGAAGGACAAGAGAAAACATTATCAGAACGTCTGAAAATTTTACTTGTTCCAAAAGACCCTAATGATGATAAAAACGTTATCGTGGAGGTTCGTGGTGCTGCTGGTGGTGATGAGGCAGCTTTATTTGCTGGTGATTTATATCGTATGTATAGCCGTTATGCTGAGGTGCAAGGTTGGAAAACTGAAATTATCGAAGCGAGCTATACAGAGTTAGGTGGATATAAAGAGATTATCTTTATGATTAACGGTAAAGGTGCTTTCGCGAAGCTGAAATTCGAGAATGGTGCTCACCGTGTACAACGTGTTCCTGAAACGGAATCTGGTGGACGTATTCATACATCTACAGCAACTGTAGCTGTATTACCAGAGGCAGAAGAAGTAGAAATTACTATTCATGAAAAAGATGTTCGTGTTGATACATTTGCTTCTAGTGGTCCTGGTGGACAGAGCGTTAATACAACGATGTCAGCGGTACGTTTAACGCATTTACCGACTGGTGTAGTTGTATCTTGTCAGGATGAGAAATCACAGATTAAGAATAAAGAAAAAGCAATGAAAGTATTACGTGCACGTGTTTATGATAAATTCAGACAAGAAGCGCAAGCTGAGTACGATCAAAACCGTAAACAAGCTGTTGGTACGGGAGACCGTTCAGAGCGTATTCGTACGTATAACTTCCCGCAAAACCGTGTAACTGACCATCGAATCGGCTTAACGATTCAAAAGCTAGATCAAATCCTACAAGGTAAGTTAGATGATTTCATCAATGCCTTAGTGATGGAAGATCAGGCGCAAAAGATGGAGGCAGCTGAGTAATGCGTGTCTATGAAGCCCTGAAATGGGCTTCTTCTTTTTTACAGGAAAATGGACGAGATGAAAATGCGGGAGAACTTGTCCTTTGTCATGTATTAAAGACGAACAGAACAGGGATGCTCATGAATATGCGTGAAGAGATAACCGCGGAACAAGAGAAAAGTTTTGTAGAATTTATCCACAAGCACGTGAAAGGTATTCCAATCCAATATATGCTCGGTTATGAAATGTTTTATGGACGCTCGTTTTTTGTGAATGAAGAGGTATTAATACCAAGGCCTGAAACGGAAGAGCTTATAGTAGGAGTGCTAGAGCGAATTGAGCGTCACTTTGGTAATGAGAAACTTCATGTAGCGGATATTGGTACAGGTAGTGGAGCAATTTCTATTACGCTCGCTTTAGAAAATAAAAATCTTCATGTGTATACGGTAGATATTGCAAGAGAATCGATTGAAGTTGCAAAAGAAAATGCAAAATCTTTGGGTGCAGAAGTAACGTTCTATCACGGTGATTTATTGTCACCATTTTATAAAATAGATCAAAAGTTAGATGTTGTCGTTTCAAACCCTCCATATATACCAGAAGAGGATTGGCGTGGTCTTTCTCCTGTTGTGAAAGAGCATGAACCAAAGAGAGCACTTGTTGGCGGTGAAGATGGATTAGATTTCTATCGCCGTTTTATGGAAGAATTGCCGAACGTGTTGCAGAAGAAAGCAATTGTGGCATTTGAAATTGGAGTAGGGCAAGGTGAGGATGTAAAGGAATTGTTACAACAAGCCTTTCCGCATGCTCATGTTGAAGTTGTTTTTGATATTAACGGAAAAGATCGTATGGTATTTGCAGAGATGGAGTAAGGTTCACACCTTACTCTATTTTTTTGTGGGGAAAATTCATATAGATTTTGAATTTAATAGTTTAGAAAGATGAAAGTCTGTCCACACTGTTTGTAGAGGGGACGGTGGAGGAAATGAAAAAACAAGTTATTGCTTATCTTCTTCTATTATTAATTGGTGCACAGTTACTTGTGCAGTTTGGATATATGAAAGCTGATGCGAAAGGGCCTTCTGTTATTCCGAAAGAGGCCGTTCGATTACGAATTTTAGCAAATAGTGATTCAGATAAAGATCAGGCGTTAAAGCGTAAAGTACGCGATGAAGTAAAAGCGCAAATTGATGGATGGGTAGCAGATTTAACGTCATTTGAAGAGGCGCGAAAGGTAATTCAAAGTCATATTCCAGAAATCGAAAAAACAGTGAAACACACGCTAAAAAAGGAAGGCAGTACAGAGTCATTCCAAGTGAAATTTGGTAAGAATGTAAAGTTTCCTACAAAGGTATATGGGAATTTTATTTATCCAGCAGGAGAATATGAAGCGGTACTCATTACAATTGGAAAAGGTGAAGGGGCGAATTGGTGGTGTGTGTTATTTCCTCCAATGTGTTTCTTAGATTTTTCAAGTGGTACAGCTGTAAGAAAAGAAGAGCATGTTGTGAAGGCTGAATCTCCTGAAGAAGATCAAGTGGAACAAGCTGAAGGGGATATAGTCGATTCACCAAAGATAGAAGAGGATAAGGTGAAGGAAAAGAAAGTTGTAAAACAGGAAGTAGCAAAAAAGGTAACAGCTTCTGAAAAGAAAGTAGTAAAAAGTGAAATAAAAGTAGAAGAACAGCCTGTAAGTAAAGAAGAAACAAAAACAGTGGAAAAAGTGGAGAATCCTGTGGAGAAAAAGCAAGAAAAACAAAATGAGTATGTACAAGTGGAAGAGGAAGAAAAAAAGCCAGAAGTTAAATTATTTATTGTAGAAGCTTTTACATCTTTATTTTCTAAATAGTACTATTAACAAGTCCCTTCTCATATATAAAGATGAGGAGGGATTTATTATGAAGAAAGTGTATTTTGCTACGAAAGAGGATGTAGAAAGATTACATTCGTTTTTCGGACAAGCTAATAAAAAAGATGATAAAATAAATGAGTTATACGCACAATTTATGATTTTGGAAGAGGCGGAAGAAATACGAGCTGTAATTGGATATGAACAAAGTGAAGAAAATGCACTTATTCGTTCTTGTTTATTCACACCTCATGTGGATAAACAGACTTTCTTATATTTTTTTGAAATGTTTTTGCAGTATATGAAAGAAAAAAATATTCGACAATTGTACTTACTAACAAATCATCCACAATCTATAACAATCTTTCAGTTTTTTGACTTTGTCACTATAGAGAGAGAGAAAGTGCCAGAGGGAATTCGACAGCTAGAACACTTTTGTAAAAATATAAAAGAGCCGAATGCAATAATACTAAATTGTCAGCTATTCACAAAGTTATCCACGGATTAATTAGGTTTATCCACATTTTGTGGATAAACCTTGTTTGTCTTTTGGATAAATCTCATAGTAAACTAAAAATAGACAAGTATTTCAGGGTAGAAAAGGACGTGGAAAAAAATGCACACAAATATGTGGGTTGTGGATAATGTTGTGGAAAGAAAAAAATATTATCCACAGTTACAAGAAGCAGCAAGACTATTAAGAGAAAACGAAGCGGTTGCCTTCCCTACGGAAACGGTATATGGGCTAGGTGCAAACGCGATGAATGATGAAGCAATTGCGAAAATTTTTGAAGCAAAAGGGAGACCAAGTGATAATCCACTTATTGTTCACATAGGTACAAAATCTCAGTTAGATGGGATTGTAAATGAAATTCCACCGGTTGCGGAGAAGTTAATGGAACACTTTTGGCCAGGACCATTAACGATTATTTTGCCAAGAAAAGAAGGTATTTCTGAGAAGGTGACGGCAGGTCTTAATACGGTTGGAGTAAGAATGCCGGATCATCCAGTAGCGCTCGCTCTTATTGAGGAGGCGAATGTACCGGTTGCAGCACCGAGTGCGAATCGTTCAGGGCGTCCAAGCCCGACGTTAGCTTCTCACGTATATGAAGATTTGAATGGAAAGATTGCAGGTATTGTTGATGGTGGGGCAACGGGAGTAGGCGTTGAATCAACTGTAATCGATTGTACAAGTGAGATTCCAACAATTTTACGTCCAGGCGGGATTACGAAAGAACAATTGGAAGCAGTAATAGGTACTGTTTCTTTAGATCCAGCTTTAAAGGATGAGAAGGAAAAACCGAAATCACCTGGAATGAAATATACACATTATGCACCGAAAGCGCCACTTAGTATTGTTGAAGGATCACGTGAGTTTATTCAGCGTCTTGTGGATAAGAAGAAGGAAGAAGGATTTAAAGTAGGTGTATTAACGACAGAAGAGTATCAGCATGTATATAGTGCAGATGTCGTATTATCTTGTGGTATGCGAAGTGATTTAGCTAGCGTTGCGACCAAATTATATGATGTACTTAGAACGTTTGATGCAAGTGAAGTGGATGTTATTTTTAGTGAGTCGTTCCCGAATGACGGAATAGGGAATGCAATTATGAATCGCTTAACAAAAGCGGCAGGACATCATATTATTACTGAATGATAAGGTACGATTAGCAAACAGAATATTTCTCCTCGGATAAGCATATTTTGAAGTAGCACGTCCGAGGAGGGACATGAATGACGTTTGAACAGCTAATACCTTTAATAATTATGGCATTCGCCTTAGGGATGGATGCGTTTTCGGTGAGTCTTGGTATGGGGATGATGACCTTAAAGTTAAGACAAATCCTGTATATCGGTATGACGATAGGGATTTTTCATATTATCATGCCATTTATAGGAATGGTATTAGGTCGTTTTTTATCAGAGAAGTATGGGGACATTGCACATTTTGCAGGTGCTATTTTATTAATTGGTCTAGGGTTTTATATCGTATATTCGTCTATTTTAGAAAACGAAGAGACTAGAACTGCTCCTATTGGAATTAGTTTATTTGTATTTGCATTTGGCGTCAGTATAGATAGCTTTTCGGTAGGCCTTAGTCTTGGTATTTACGGAGCACAGACGATTATTACAATATTACTTTTTGGATTTATTAGTATGTTATTAGCGTGGTTTGGTTTATTAATTGGTAGACATGCGAAAAGTATACTCGGTACATATGGTGAGATAGTAGGTGGTATCATTCTGGTTGGATTTGGATTATATATCCTTTTTCCTATATAATTTTATGTAGGAGGGAATTATGAACACGCTATTGGAATGGTATGTTAAGTTTTTAACCTTCTTTCCTCGATGGCTAAGAAGACTTATAATTTGGGGTATTATTTTGCAAATTTCGATGTTAGGTTGGATTAAGTTAATTTGTGAATGGTGAGATGGTTCCTTTCTGTGCATATTTTGTTTGTACTATATTTATTGCACTAAAAATTACAGATATAGAAAGGATGAGATGAATGACGAGATTGAAGCAAGTTTTTGGTATTATTATTAGTTTTTTTGTTTTTTGGTTTAGTATGCTCGGTGTACAAATGTTTGCTGAGTTTTTAGATATTGAGTCATTGAAGTTTGTTGCGGGGAAGACTGAGGCAGCGCGTACTTTTTATTCTCCATACCCGTTTTTAATTGTTTTTCTTATTACATTGCTTTCCCTATATTTCTTAGTAATTAAGCTTGGGAAACCGAAAAAAGAGAAATTGCCTACTTTAGAGGAAAAGAAGGAAGAATTATAAAAATAAAATCCCCCGCTTCTTAGCGGGGGATTTTATCATTGAGTGATGGAAGTAATTAAGTTACCTTCGCTTTAAAATATATCCAGCTCCAGCGGCTAGAATCTCCGGTCATTTCGCTCTCTCGCATGAAGCAAAAAGCGCTTCAAGGTCGAGAGCTCCAATGCTCTGCGATTCTGGGCGAGCCGCTTCCGCTTTTAAAATATTATCCAGTTCCAGCGGCTAGAATGGTCGGTGGCTTCGCGTCTTCCTGCGAGGCAAAAAGCGCCTCTACGTCAGAAGCTCCATCCCCCTCCCATTCTGAGCGAGCCGCTTCCACTTTTAAATTGGCCTAACCAATTCAAATTGTTCTCCTAATTTTGCATAGTTGTGTCCTGCTAGACGGCTTACTGGTTTTAGTCCTTCTGCGTGAATGCGGCCTTTTTCGTATAGGTGTTCTGCGATGTGGAAACGAACGATGCGTCCGATTAGTAGATCGCAAGCTGGTGAGTCTTCCGTTCCGCCAAGAGGGATTGCGCGTTCTAGTACGCATTCCATTCGAATGTTCGCTTCTTTCACACCTGGAACAGAGATGACGTCACTTTTAATTGGTGTTAGTTTTGCTAGTTCGATTTCACTCTCGTTTGGCGGAAGGTTAGCTGCTGTTTCGTTAATCGCTTCTATGTAAGATTCGTCAGAAATATGTACAACAAACTCTCCTTGTTCCATTGCGTTTCGGGAAGTATCTTTCGGTGTTCCTGCTTTTCGTTGTACAGAAACTGAAATAAGTGGTGGATTAGCAGCAACAATATTGAAATAACTATAAGGCGCTCCATTTAATACACCGTCTTTTGTTATAGAAGTAACGAATGCGACGGGACGTGGAATAATGCTGCCCGTTAATAATTTGTAATTCTCTTTTTCCGTTTGTTCATTTGGATTAATTGATAACATGTTTAAAATCTCCCTTCTGAATATGACGACTTATTGTTTGTTTACAAGATGTTAGTGGGAAACTCCTGCTGGAAATAATATTTTTTTAATGATGTAAAAAAGAGATTACCTCAATTATACTGAAGTAATCTCTTTTTAAGTAAACATCTTGAAATTGAGATAAATATTAAAGTAAAACGTATGCGCCAGGCCCGATTAAAGCGACACCAACAGCGACAGCGATTAACATTAAATTATATTCAAATCCGTCTTGTGTTACCCAGTAACCATTTTTTCCGTGAACAGTGAAGATTGCCATTAACATTGTTCCAACGATAAATAATGAACCAATTACAGTGAAAATACCTGATGCGAATAAGAAACCACCTAGTAATTCAGTTGCACCAGCCATAAATGCCATAAATACACCAGGGCGTAAACCGATTGATTCCATCCAACCGCCTGTTCCTTTTAAGCCATAACCACCGAACCAACCGAATAATTTTTGAGCACCATGACCCATGAATGTAATTCCTATAATAAGACGAATAATAAGAAGACCGAAATCCATCATTTTTGAAAACCTCCTGAAAGTTTATTAACTTACCTTATGTAAGTAATAATAAAATAGTTACTTACTTTAGTCAAGTGAATTTCGAAAAAAGTTTGAATTAAATTTTACAAATTAACGACAAAAAATAAAATGTAGTAAAGACCTCTAGACAAGTTGGTCGAAAAAAGAGAAAATATAAGTAGAAGTTAACTTCTTATTGTTATTCAGACAATCAGAATTGACTGGAATTTTGTGAAGCGCTACAATAAGAGTCTATTAGTAATGACGTAATTTATTTCGAAAGCGTTTTTACAGTATAATATTCGAAGTATGAAGTCTTACATGTATCCCGAGCTTTACTAGGGATTGCCCTATAAACTTTTAGGTAAATTATAAGGAGGACTATCCTATGTTTAAAAAATTATTCGGTCTTGGTTCAAAAACAAATGAAGAAACAATTGTAGCTCCATTAACTGGAGCAGTGAAAAATATTGAAGAAGTACCAGATCCAGTATTCGCTGGTCGTATGATGGGTGACGGTGTTGCAATCGATCCTACTGAAGGTGTAGTTGTATCTCCAGTTGATGGTGAAATCGTACAATTATTCCACACGAAACATGCTATCGGAATTAAAGCGAAAAACGGTACAGAAATTTTAATCCACGTTGGATTAGAAACTGTAAAAATGGAAGGCGAAGGTTTCGAAGCTCACGTTTCTGAAGGACAAGCTGTAAAAGCTGGAGATAAATTAATCTCATTCGACTTAGAATTAATCCGTGAAAAAGCGAAAAGCACAATTACTCCAATCGTTATTACAAACACAGATGCAGCTGATTCTATTAAGACAACTGTAGGTGTAACAGCTACAAAAGGTTCAACAGAAGTAATGAAAGTTACAATGAAATAATTGTTGTATAAAAGGAATCCGTTTCATATGAAATGGATTCCTTATTTTTTGTTGTATGTTTAGTAGGTATGTTAAAATACTCTAGGCACTTGGAAATAGGGTTTCACATATATGTGGATAGGCGCATTTTTCTTAGAAAAATGCGCCTTTTGTATATTCACATTTCTTTTGTTCCATCCTAATGTAAGCTATTATTAAAGGGAAAAGATACAATATAAGGGGTGGGTTTGGATGAAACGAGTGTTATTTGTTTGCACTGGCAATACATGTCGTAGTCCGATGGCTGAGGCGTTACTTCGTCATCATGGAGGAGATAAGTTTGAAGTGCAATCTGCTGGTGTTTTCGCCTATCCTGGAAGCGATGCATCGATATATGCGAAGGAAGCTTTAGCTGAAAAAGGAATTTCAATCGATCATGCCGCGCAGCAGGTAAATGAAGCTTTGCTTGATTGGGCTGATATTGTCGTAACGATGACAGAAAATCATAAGCAAATTGTACTTGGTCACTATCCGAGTGTTGAAAAGAAGTTGAATACATTATATGGACTAACTGAAGGTATAGGTAAAGACATTTCAGATCCTTTTGGAGGATCGCTTTCTATTTATAAAGAAACGTTAGATGAGATGGAAAAACTTGTACAAACTTTACTGAAAAAACATTCAGAGGGTTGATGTTTCGTGTATAATACGATATTGGAGATCACTTCGTCCTATTGAGGTAGCGAGTGTGAAATGAAGATAATTGGTTGAAACTTTGGAGGGGTAAAAATGAAAGTAGTAATAGCATCTGATCACGGCGGTATGAATATCCGTAAAGAACTTGTAAGTTTATTAGAAGAATTAAATATTGAATATATTGATTTAGGTTGTGAATGTGAAGCTGGTTCTGTTGATTACCCTGATTTTGCATTTCCAGCAGCGGAAATGGTAGCAAATGGTGAAGTGGATCGTGGTATTTTAGTTTGTGGGACAGGCATCGGTATGTCAATCGCGGCAAACAAAGTAAACGGTATTCGTTGTGCGTTAGTTCATGATACTTTCAGTGCGAAAGCAACGAGAGAGCATAATGACACTAACATGCTAGCGATGGGCGAGCGTGTAATTGGTGCTGGTCTAGCGCGTGATATCGCAAAAATTTGGTTAACAACTGACTATGAAGGTGGCCGTCACGAAAACCGCGTAGGAAAAATTAAAACATACGAAACAAAGTAATAGATTCTAACTATCAGTAGTGTGAAATATAATTTGGTGAACCAACCTGTGAAAGGAAGAGGCGTAATGACAGAAATCGTAAAGGTAAGAGAACAGCTACAAATATCGCTTTCTGATTTCCAAGAACAAGCTTCATTGCAAAGTGGTCAAATTTTTGTAGTGGGGTGTAGCACGAGCGAAGTGCTAGGAGAAAGAATTGGAACATCAGGAACGATGGAAGTAGCAGAGGCGATTTTTTCTGAGTTAAAACAATTTCAAGAGCAAACAGGTATTGAGTTAGCGTTCCAATGTTGTGAGCATTTAAACCGTGCTTTAGTAGTTGAGAGAGAAGTAGCGATAAAATATCAATTTGAAATTGTAACAGTTACGCCTGTTAGATCAGCAGGTGGTGCATTGGGGACATATGCGTATCACAATTTGAAAGATCCGGTAGTAGTTGAATTTATTAAAGCGGATGCTGGAATGGATATTGGTGATACATTTATTGGTATGCATTTAAAGCATGTAGCTGTTCCAGTTCGTACAAGTGTGAAGGAAATTGGAAATGCACATGTAACGATGGCGAAAACACGTGGAAAACTAATAGGTGGAGCACGTGCTGTTTATGCAGCGGAGGAAGAAACGATTACTTGCCGTTAAATGCGAAAAATGAGGAAGTCATATAGCAGCTTTTTATCATAGGATAAAAGGTATGTTGTCTGACTTTATAATAGAAGAAAGAAAAGACCGATTTTCGGTCTTTTTTTTCTTTTATGATATAGAAAGTCATGTTAGAATGTAGTTGAAAACATGAAGGTTCGAAAGAATTACAACCTGAATTTTCGTTTTTTCTGAATAAATAAGAAAAAACTGTTGGGAATTGATGTAATTCGTTCAGAAAAGGGGGATTTTGGTGGATCATTTAAAACGTCAAGATGAAAAGGTATTTGCTGCAATTGAGGCAGAACTAGGAAGACAGCGTTCAAAGATTGAGTTAATCGCTTCGGAGAACTTCGTAAGTGAAGCAGTAATGGAGGCGCAAGGTTCTGTTTTAACGAATAAGTATGCTGAAGGATATCCTGGAAAACGTTACTACGGTGGTTGTGAACACGTAGACGTAGTAGAAGATATCGCACGTGATCGCGTAAAAGAAATTTTCGGTGCAGAGCACGTAAATGTTCAACCACATTCTGGTGCACAAGCGAACATGGCAGTATATTTCACAATTCTAGAGCAAGGCGATACAGTACTTGGTATGAATTTATCTCATGGTGGTCACTTAACACACGGAAGCCCTGTTAACTTCAGTGGAGTACAATATAATTTCGTAGAATATGGCGTGGATGCTGACTCTCACCGTATTAATTACGATGATGTATTAGCAAAAGCGAAAGAACATAAACCAAAATTAATCGTAGCAGGTGCAAGTGCATACCCTCGTGTTATCGATTTCAAACGATTCCGTGAGATTGCGGATGAAGTGGGCGCATACTTAATGGTTGATATGGCACATATCGCTGGTTTAGTAGCTGCTGGTTTACATCCAAACCCAGTACCACATGCACATTTCGTTACAACAACAACACATAAAACATTACGTGGCCCGCGTGGTGGTATGATTTTATGTGAAGAGCAATTTGCAAAACAAATTGATAAATCAATCTTCCCTGGTATTCAAGGTGGCCCACTTATGCATGTAATCGCTGCAAAAGCTGTTGCATTTGGTGAGGTGCTTCAAGATGACTTTAAAACATATGCACAAAATATCATTAATAATGCGAACCGCTTAGCTGAAGGCCTTCAAAAAGAAGGACTTACACTTGTTTCTGGTGGAACAGACAATCACTTAATCTTGATTGATGTTCGTAACTTAGAAATCACAGGTAAAGTAGCAGAGCACGTATTAGATGAAGTTGGTATTACAGTGAACAAAAATACAATCCCATTTGAAACAGCAAGCCCATTTGTAACAAGTGGCGTACGTATCGGTACGGCAGCTGTAACATCTCGTGGTTTCGGTTTAGAAGACATGGATGAAATTGCTGCACTTATTGCTTATACATTAAAAAATCATGAAAATGAAGCTGCATTAGAAGAAGCACGTAAGCGTGTAGAAGCGTTAACGAGCAAATTCCCAATGTATACAGATCTATAATAGATTGAAAAAGACTGCTGAAACGTACTTGTTTTAGCAGTTTTTTTTGAGGACATATATTGTTTTTAAAGTATGTATACAAATGATGAATAAATTTTGGCGATATAATGAAGGATACAGCTTCCATTATTGGTAAAGATACTAGATAGATTCATCGTAAAATCATGATTTTGCCAAATTTGCCCTTGAATATTAGTAGCGTTTTCTTTACAATCGTAAATAGTGTAAAAAAGCGTGCAAACGCATGAATATCATCTAAAGGAGAGATTCACATGGGAAAACTGTATGTATTTGATCACCCGTTAATTCAACATAAGATTACATATATTCGCGATAAGAATACAGGTACGAAAGATTTTCGTGAATTAGTGGACGAAGTAGCAAGCTTAATGGCTTTCGAAATTACTCGCGACCTTCCACTTAAAGACATTGAAATTGAAACGCCTGTAAGTAAAGCGACAACAAAAGTGATCGCTGGTAAAAAACTTGGTTTAATTCCGATTTTACGTGCAGGTTTAGGAATGGTTGATGGAATTCTGAAATTAATTCCAGCAGCAAAAGTAGGACACGTTGGTTTATACCGTGACCCTGAAACATTGCAACCGGTAGAATACTATGTGAAACTTCCAACGGATGTAGAAGAGCGTGACTTTATCGTACTAGATCCGATGCTAGCAACAGGTGGTTCTGCAGCTGAAGCAATTAACTCTCTGAAAAAACGCGGTGCGAAACAAATTAAATTAATGTGTATCGTAGCTGCTCCAGAAGGAGTAAAAGTAGTACAAGAAGAGCATCCTGATGTTGATATTTATGTAGCAGCATTAGATGAAAAGTTAAATGACCACGGTTATGT
>NZ_JAEHBO010000102.1:0-14430 GCF_016483575.1 Bacillus cereus group sp. N12 | reverse complement strand
ATCCAAGACCGCGCGCTTCCAGATGCGCGTGACGGTTTAAAGCCAGTACAAAGACGTATATTATATTCTATGTATGTAGAAGGAAACGTACATGATAAAGCGTTTCGTAAATCAGCTAAAACAGTTGGTAACGTTATTGGTAATTACCATCCACATGGTGATTCTTCTGTATATGAGGCGATGGTACGTTTAAGTCAAACTTGGAAAGTACGTAATGTTTTAGTTGAAATGCATGGTAATAATGGTAGTGTTGATGGTGATCCAGCAGCGGCAATGCGTTATACAGAAGCTCGTTTATCACCAATCGCATCTGAATTATTACGTGATCTTGATAAAGAAACAGTTGAATTCGTGTCAAACTTTGATGATACGAGTGAAGAACCGGTTGTATTACCAGCAGCGTTCCCGAATTTATTAGTAAACGGATCTACAGGAATTTCCGCTGGTTATGCAACAGAAATTCCTCCGCATCATCTTGGAGAAGTTATTGACGCTACAATGATGCGTATTGATAAGCCAAATAGTACTGTTGATGATTTATTAACAGTTATGAAAGGACCAGATTTCCCAACAGGCGGTATTATTCAAGGGATTGATGGTATTAAAAAGGCGTATGAAACAGGAAAAGGTAAAATTATTATTCGCGGAAAAGCAGAAATTGAAACAGTGCGCGGTGGGAAACAACAAATTGTAATCACTGAAATTCCTTACGAAGTGAATAAGGCAAACCTTGTAAAGAAAATGGATGAATTACGTCTAGATAAAAAGTTAGATGGCATTGCTGAAGTACGTGATGAGACAGATCGTACTGGTTTACGAATCGTTGTTGAATTAAAGAAAGAAGTAAACGCCGAAGGTATTTTAAATTATTTATATAAAAATACAGATTTACAAATTCCATATAACTTTAATATGGTAGCGATCAATAATCGCCGTCCAACACTTATGACATTACCGAAAATTTTGGATGCTTATATTGGACATCAAAAAGAGGTTATTACGAGACGTTCGCAATATGAATTAAGAAAAGCAGAAAATCGTCAACATATTGTAGAAGGTTTAAAGAAAGCATTATCGATTTTAGACCAAGTAATCGAGACAATTCGAGCTTCAAAAGATAAACGTAATGCGAAAGATAATTTAAGTGCAAAATTTGGCTTTACAGAAGCACAAGCAGAAGCAATTGTATCCTTGCAATTATATCGCTTAACGAATACAGACATTACGGCGTTACAAGAAGAAGCCGATGAGCTTAATAAGAAAATTCTAGAGCTACAGTCAATTTTACAAAGTGAAAAAAGATTACTTCAAGTCATTAAAACTGATTTGAAGAGAGTGAAGAAAACATATAGTGATGATCGTCGCGCTATTATTGAAGAACAAATTGAAGAAATTAAAATAGACGTAGAAGTGATGATTCCACAAGAAGATGTCATCGTTACTGTAACGAAAGAAGGATATGTGAAACGTACTGGATGGCGCTCACATAATGCATCAAACGGCAAAGACTTCGGTATGAAAGAGGGTGACATCTTACTTGAACGATTCGATACGAATACGACTGAAACAGTTCTTTTATTCACAAGTAAAGGAAACTATATATATCTTCCAGTATACGAAATGCCAGATATTCGTTGGAAAGATTTAGGTCAGCACGTTGCAAATATCGTTTCACTCGACCGAGATGAAACAATCATTTGGGCAACGGTTGTACCGAACTTTGAGGAAGAAAAACGATTTATCGTATTTGTAACGCGAAATGGTATGATAAAGAAAACAGAATTAAATCAATATAAAGTTCAGCGTTATTCAAGGGCATTCGTTGCTGTAAACTTGAAAAAAGATGATGAAGTTGTTGATATATTTGCGACAGATGGAACGAGTGATATCGTTCTTGCGACACATGGTGCATATGCACTGATTTTCCATGAAGATGAAGTAAGTCCAGTTGGTGTAAGAGCTGCTGGTGTAAAAGCGATTAATTTAAAAGAAGATGACTATGTCGCTTCTGGTAAACCGTTAAATGGTGACAAAGATCAACTTATTCTCGTAACGCAACGCGGTGCTATAAAGCGTTTAAAAGCATCAGAAATTGAAAAGTCAACGAGAGCGAAGCGAGGTCTTGTTATTTTCAAAGAGTTAAAACGTAATCCATACCGTATTGTAGGTATTGAAATTGTACGAGACGATGAACTAGTTTACATGAAGACAGAGAAAAATATTGTAGAAGAGGTTGATCCGAAAGCGTATCGAAACAAAGACCGGTATAGTAATGGTAGTTTAGTACTAGATGTTAATGATACTGGTGAAGTAGTAGAAACGTGGACGAAGAAAAGACCGGAATAAAGGAAGCATCTTGCTATGAATAATAGCGAGATGCTTTTTTCTAAGCGAATTATTATGTATATGAAAATAATCTTGTTATAATAGTGAAATGAAATCGTTCTCATAAAGTGAAACTTTAATCAGTGGGGGGCTTTATTCCCTACTGATTATTAGTTGAACTAATCGGGCTTTTACGGACAGTAAGGCCCTCACCTAACTTCTTAGTTTTCGCTGAATTTTGAGGAGGGATCTTACTGTCCGTTAGTGCGGGATAATTGGAGGGGCAACATGAAAAAAATAGGTGTAGGGATTGTAGGATTTGGATTTTCTAGTACAACATTTCACATCCCGCTATTACAAACGATAGAAGAATATGATATTCGAGCTATTTTATCTTCAAAAGAAGAAGTAGTGAAACAAACTTTACCAAATGCTGCTGTTGTTGACACAATTGATGAATTAGTAAAGCGATCTGATATTGAACTAGTTGTCATTACTTCACCGAATACAACTCATTTTCTATATGTAAAAGAAGCGATTTTACATGGTAAGCATGTTGTAGTGGAAAAACCATTTGTTGTTTCAATTGAAGAAGGGGAAGAACTTATCTCATTAGCAAAGCAGCATAATGTGATGTTAAGTGTATATCATAATCGTCGTTTTGATAATGATTTCCTAACAATTAAGAAATTGTTAGAAGAAAATAGAATAGGAAATGTATACGCATATGAAGCGCATTTTGATCGTTTCCGTCCACATGTACGCGATCGATGGAGAGAAAAGAATTTACCAGGTTCAGGTATATTATATGATTTAGGATCGCATTTAATTGACCAAGCGCTATCATTATTCGGAAAACCAGATGCGATAAGCGCAGATGTAATAAAACAAAGGCCAGGTGCGGAGATTGATGACTATTTCCACGTAGTACTTCATTATGGAGTTAAGCGTGTCATTTTACGTAGTAGCAGTTACGTGAAACAAGCAGGACCGCATTTTACATTACATGGGGACAAAGGTTCTATCGTGAAATACGGTATGGATTCGCAGGAAGAACAATTAAAAAATGGAATGAAGCCAGGCGATATAGGTTATGGAGTAGATGCTGAAGAGAATTTTGCTACTTTAGAAACAGAAGAAACTTTAAATCGTATTTCAACAGAAGTCGGTTGCTATGACATGTACTATAAAGGTGTAAGAGATAGTATATTAAATGGTGAGAAACTACCTGTAACAGCGCAAGATGGTTTAAATGTTATTAAACTAATTCAATTAGCGGTTGAAAGTAGTGAAACGGGTAGAGTCATTTCGGTAAAATAAAAAAGACACGAATTTCGTGTCTTTTTTATTTTGTTGGAACAGAAAGGCCGTAAAAGAACATCGTAACGATATCTTGTATATGTTTTTCTCGATCTCCTTCAAGAAGCTGTGCCCCGAAATCATCACCTAACTTAGTAAACATTTGAATGTAAAGTAACATCATTTCTTTCGTAAGGTGTGGATTAATTTCGTTTTTGCGCTGAGCTCGTTCTAATATTTCTAAATACCAGGGAAGGATTTTTTCATTTTGATAACTATAAATAAACTTACGGAGTTCTTCGTCCCTTTGCATCATTTGTAGTAACATATCAGGTTGAAATAACCCGCCAGTATTCATTTTTCTTACAATCATTTTTTGCATCATATCATGAAAAGGTAATTTTTCTTCTGCAAGCCCTTTATAATATTGAAATTCAGATATGATAAATTCTTGTATAAGCTCCCTAAATAACGCATCTTTACTTCCGAAATGATTATAAATTGTAACTTGAGAAACGTTTGCTTCTTTTGCAATATGTTCTATTTTTACTTCATTAAATCCACGTTCTGAAAATAATACGAAGGCCGCCTCTTTAATGGCGCGTTTTTTCTTTTCTTTCACTTTTTCAAAGCCGTTCAATGTAATCACCTCACTTAAAATATACAAGAAAAAATAATGGAAAACAATATTTTTGAAATATGGACTAATGAATATTTCAAAAAGTTGTTGCGAATATGAAAGATGAGGAGTACAATAATTTTGAAATATCATATATTAAATATTTCAAAAAATGAGGTGGACTTATGATTTCAGTTCAAGATGTTACAAAACAGTTTTCGAATGGAAAAGGTTTGTTTCATATTACATTTGATGTAAAAGAGGGAGAAGTATTTGGTTATTTAGGACCGAATGGTGCCGGAAAATCAACGACAATTCGTAATTTAATGGGATTTATAAAACCGACAGCTGGTAAAGCGACAATTTTTGGATTAGATTGTTGGAATGAAGCAGCGAAAATTCAAAGGGAAGTTGGTTATTTACCGGGTGAAATTTCTTTTATTGAAGGAATGAACGGATTAGAGTTTTTAAAATTAATGCAAGGAATGCGTGGATTAAAGGATACGAAAAGACGAGATGAACTGATAGATCGTCTGCAATTTGATGTGAAAACACCGATTCGCAAAATGTCTAAAGGAATGAAGCAAAAAGTAGGGATAGTCGCTGCATTTATGCACGATCCAGAGGTGTTAATTTTAGATGAACCAACATCTGGACTTGATCCACTGATGCAGCAAGTATTTATAGAACTAATAGTAGAGGAAAAACAAAGAGGAAAAACGATTCTTATGTCTTCACATATTTTTACTGAAATTGAGAGAACTTGTGACAGAGTAGCTATTATTAAAGATGGTCGACTCGTAACAGTTGAAAATATTCATGATTTACAAAGTATGAGACGACAGGTAATAGATGTAACTGTATCATCGCAAGAAGAAATTGAATCTCTTACAAAGTGTAATTTGCAATTTGAAGCGGTAAAAGGCAGAGAGGCATCTATTATTGTACAAGGAAACTATCAAACTGTTTTACAAACACTTTCAAACTATAATGTAACGGCACTTCAAACGAGAGCGATGGATTTAGAACATTTATTTATGCATTATTACGATAAGAAAGAAGGGGTAACGCATGAATAAGCAATTGTTTTTAGCTAGTTTGAAAGAAACACAAAAAAGTATTTTTAGTTATGCGATTGGTGCGGCTCTCTATTTATGGTTATTAATTTGGATATTCCCATCAATGGTATCAGCGAAAGGGTTAAATGAATTAATAAGTGCTATGCCTGATAGTGTGAAAAAAATTGTTGGTATGGAAAGTCCGATTCAAAACGTAATGGATTTTTTAGCTGGGGAGTATTACAGTCTATTGTTTATTATCATTTTAACAATTTTTTGCGTAACAGTTGCGACACATTTAATTGCGCGTCATGTAGATAAAGGAGCGATGGCATACTTGCTAGCAACGCCTGTATCCAGAGTGAAAATTGCCATTACGCAAGCTACTGTTCTCATATTGGGGCTACTTATCATTGTAATTGTCACGTATGTAGCAGGTATAGTAGGAGCAGAATGGTTTTTAAAAGATAATAATTTAAATAAAGAATTATTTTTGAAGATTAATGTAGTCGGAGGGCTCATATTTTTAGTCGTTAGTGCGTATTCATTTTTCTTTTCTTGTATATGTAATGATGAAAGAAAGGCACTTAGTTATTCAGCAAGTTTAACTATATTATTTTTCGTACTAGATATGGTAGGGAAATTAAGTGATAAGTTAGAGTGGATGAAAAGCCTATCTTTATTTACGCTGTTTCGTCCGAAAGAAATTGCTGAAGGAACATATAATATATGGCCGGTAAGTTTAGGTTTAACCGTTGGGGCAGTTTGCATCTTTTTGTTAGCAATAGTTATGTTTAGAAAGAGAGATTTACCGTTATAAAGTAGCAAGTCCACTGTGAAAGTGGACTTTTTTGTTTGTAAATTTGAACCGATATGTTCATTGTGTGCCACCATAAAAAGGATATTTATCTTTTTATTTACAAAAATATTCAAAAAAATGAACCTTTTTATAGGCTACGCAGTCTAATACGTGTAAAGTTAAATTTGAAGTGAGGATGAAACAGGAGGAGCAATTGTGAAAGTAATCCCTTTATATAAAATGATTGTAAAAGAAGAAACGGATGTTTCCTTAGCGAAAAAAGGTGATCATGAAGCCTTTATGGCGCTTATACATACGGAGAAAGTGAAGATGTATCGCATTGCAAAGGCGATGTTACATGATGAGACAAACATAGAGGATGCGATACAGACAACAATTTTAAAAGCTTATGAAAATATAAAAAAACTAAAAAAAGAAGCGTTTTTTCAAACTTGGTTAATTCGAATTTTAATAAATGAGTGTAACAATATAATTAAGTCATATAAAAAACTAATTATAATCGAGGATCATGATAGTAGTATGATAGCGTTCGACCGATATAAAGATATTGATCTTTGTAATGCCATTCAGTCTTTAACGGAAGAATTAAGAGCTGTAACTGTACTTTATTATTATGAAGATATGAATCAAGAGAGTATTGCGTCCCTTTTAGAAATTCCAAAAGGGACGGTTAAGTCAAGGCTGTCACGTGCAAGGGAACTATTAGAAGAGCGATTAAAGATGGAATAGGGGGTGTATAGAATGGATAGTGAAAAATCATTTGATGAGAAATTAAAAAAGAGAATAAAAGATGAAAATGTTATTTTACCGCCAAAGTTAAATGGAAAGATTAATGATACACTGCATGATCTTCCAGTAAAAAAGAAGAGTTACAGAGTTCATATGATGGTAATTAGTGCCGCGGTTCTAGCGCTTTCTATTGTTTCTATGTCTGAATTTTCTATACAAAGCTTTGCACAAAATGGTGGAGTATTTGAATATGTGAAGAAAAAGGCGTTTTCTGATTATGAAAATGAAGAAGAAATAAAATTGAATGTAAATTATCCAGATAAGGAAAAAATTCATATAAAGATGTTGGATTCAATTGATCATTTTAAAAATATTTCAGGACAATTTGAGGAATATTCTAGCTCTACAAGAATGGCTACAACATACAAGTATGCGATTGATACGGAGAAACAAAGAGGCATTGCATCTCAAGAAGATAAACGATTGAAAAAAAGAACGATTATATATAACGAGGGTAGAAAAAAAGAGTTTGATGATGAGAACTATACATATAAAGAGACAAAATGGAGCCCAGAGGAAAGAAATAATGAACTATTAAAACTAAATCCTACGGAAAGATTGTTGAGAAAATCAGGTGAGAGGAAACGGTATGATGGCGAATATGTGGGATTGGCTAAGCATAGTATTCAATCAGAATTCGCAGATTTGTTAATTCGATATAAAGATTGGAATTATAAAGAAACGAAATATCTAGGACTCGATTGTTACAAAATTGAAGGGGTAATTAATATAGAGATGCCTATTAGCGCCTCTGAAGATGTAAGAGGGAAATTTGAAATGGTTGTGGAGAAAAACACAGGGGTTATGTTAAAGTTTCTTAGTTTTCATGAAGGTATGATTCAATATTCAGTTACTACCGAATGGATACAAATAGATAAAGGGCTGAAAGAAAGTATGTTTCAAAAGGATAGCACGAAATATGAAAAAATGAAAAATATATTGGATGAATAGAAACAGGAGGAGAATAAATGGGGAATCATTCGTCTTCAAGAGAAGAGAAAAATAAGCGGAAATATAAAAAGACAACGATAATAAGTTTACTACTAGGAGTATTACTATTTGGCGGGGTTGGATATGGCACCTATGTATATATGAAAACTTCTAATCTTGTACAAAAATCTAATTTGAATTTAGCGCGTGGTGAAAAATCAAATTTACGTGAGAAAGCAGTAAAACCAATTGCAAACAATGTTTCACTTTTAATTATGGGCATTGATGAAAATCAAGAACGTCAAAAGGAGTATAGTGGTGCATTTCATACAGATGCGTTATTGCTGGCAACTTTTAATAAAGATGATAAGACAGTGAAATTAACAAGTATACCACGTGATACGTATACATATGTCCCGATTGAAAAGAAAAAGGATAAAATAACGCATGCATATGGAAGAGGGCTTGTTAAAAATGGTAAAGATGGAGGGCCACAAGCATCTGTTGAAGCAGTAGAAAAATTGTTACAAGTCCCCGTTGATTATTTTGTGAAGTTTAATTTTAGCTCATTTATTAAAATTGTTGATGGATTAGATGGTATTGAAATAGATGTCCCAGTTGAATTTACAGAACAAAATAGTAAAGATGAACCTGATGCGATTCATTTGAAAAAAGGACTACAAAAATTAACGGGAGAAGAAGCACTTGCGCTGACAAGAACGCGTCATATTGACAGTGATGCAATGAGAGGGCAACGTCAACAACTTGTTATTGAAGCGATGTTAAATAAATTAAAAAGCGCAGGTTCGATTACAAAACTAGAGAAAATGGTTGAGGCGGTTGATGGTGATTTTAAAACAAATTTAGCCATGGATGATATTTTATCTTTTTATAAATATGGTTTAAATGGTTCAGTTGAAAAGACTCAATTAGCTGGTGATGATCTTTATTTACCTAATGGCCCAAATGGACAACGTGTCTATTACTATAATCCTAATAAAAAAGACCTACAAAGTTTGAGTGATACTCTTAGAACACATCTAGGATTAAGTGCGAAGCAGATTGAGGAAAATTAAAGCAGACGAAATGTCTGCTTTTTTATTAGCATCTACTCTATCTGCAATGAATGTTATCTCATTAGAAGGGTTAGCGCTACTACTTTGGGTAGATCGTTTCATGTCAGAAGCACGTGCTATCTCGTTAATTTAATTGGTAACGGTATTGCGACTGTAGTTGTTGCAAAAAGTGAAAGTGAGTTTGATGATGAGAAGTATAAGAGAGTGGTAGAGGAAATGAAAAGAGAAAAAATTGCCGGGTAAAAAAAGTCAGTTTAGCTGACTTTTTTATTTTTGTAGAAAAGATGTTTTTAGATATATGCATTATTTATTAGCAATAATTAACAAGTATTCAAGCGGTAAATGAGATGAAAGTGATTAAATCAACGAATGTGTATAAATGAGAAATAAGGTTTGAACAACATATGGCATTTTTATGAATATTACTGTAAAAAAATAATTTTTTAAAAATTTTCAATAATAATACTTTACAAAATTTAAAAAATTAGTAGAATAAGAAGTAGTAAGAATCGTCTGATAAATATATAGAGAAAAACAGAATTATCAGAAAATTATTTAATAGCTATCGTTAAGAATTAGGGAGGGTACAAAATGAAAAAGAAACAAATGAAAAAACTAACAGCAGTTGTAGCACCGGTTTTAGCAATGAGCATGGCGTTAACAGCATGTTCTACATCAGGTGGAGATAAGAAGACAAGCACAGATTCTAGCTCTAGTGGAGATAGTAAATCAGAAGGAAAACTAGCAGCGAAACAAGTGCTAAATCGTACAGTAACGCAAGAGATTCCAACGATGGATTCTTCAAAATCAACAGATACAGTATCTTCACAAATGCTAGGGAATACAATGGAAGGGTTATATCGTCTTGATAAAGATAATAAGCCTATTCCAGCTGCTGCAGAATCTAGTACGAAAAGTGAAGATGGTAAAAAATATACATTTAAACTACGTAAAGATGCAAAATGGTCAAATGGTGATCCAGTAACTGCGAAAGATTTCGTATATGCTTGGCAACGTCTATTAGATCCAAAAACAGCTGCTGAGTATGCATTTATCGCATTCCCGATTAAAAATGCAGAAGTGGTTAATAAAGGAGAAAAACCTGTAACTGAATTAGGAGTGAAAGCGGTAGATGATCTTACGCTTGAAGTTGAATTAGAGCAAGCGGTGCCGTACTTCTTAAACTTAGTAGCATTCCCATCATACTATCCATTAAACGAAAAGTTCGTAAAAGAAAAAGGCGAGAAATTCGGTTTAGAGTCTGATACAACAGTTTATAATGGACCATTCGTTCTTAAAGATTGGAAGCATGAACAAGGATGGCAATTAAAGAAAAATGATCAATATTGGGATAAAAAGACTGTAAAACTTGAAGAAGTTAACTTCAGTGTTGTTAAAGAGGCTGCGACTTTAGTCAATTTATATGACAGCGGTCAAGTTGACTTTGCATTATTAAATGGAGAGTTCGTTGATAAATACAGAAGTAAGAAAGGTGAATTCGGAACATATTCACAAGTGAGCACGTATTTCATTCGTATGAACCAAAAACGTGATGGACAAGATACACCATTAAAGAGTAAAAAATTACGTGAAGCAATTGCGCTATCAGTTGATAAAAAGAATTTAGCAAACGTAATTTTAAATGATGGATCAAAAGAAGCGGACTTCTTAGTGCCAAAAGGTTTAGCAACTGGACCGGACGGTAAAGATTTCCAAGAAACGTTTAAAAATGGTTTAAAACCAAATGCTAAAAAAGCTGCTGCAGCTTGGGAAGAAGCGAAAAAAGAGCTAGGTAAAGACCAAGTTACAATTGAATTCTTAAACTATGATACTGGTAATGCGAAAAAAGTTGGAGAATATATTAAGGACCAGATTGAGAAAAACTTAAAAGGTGTAACAGTTAATATTAAACTTCAACCATTTAAGCAAAAACTAAAATTAGAAACTGAGCAACAATATGATATTTCGTATGGCGGATGGAATCCAGATTATGCAGATCCAATGACGTTCTTAGATATGTTTGAGACTGGACATTCTCATAACCAAATGAGCTTCTCTGACCCTAAATATGACGGCATGGTGAAAAAAGCTGGAACGGAATTAATGAGCGATGCGAAGAAACGTTGGGAAGAGTTAGGAAAAGCTGAAAAAACGTTACTCGAAGAAGATGTAGCGATTGTACCTTTATATCAACGTGGAGATTCTTATGTTTTACAACCAAATGTAAAAGGTGTAGTAAAACATAATATTAGTCCAGAATTTAGCTTTAAATGGGCATATGTAACTGAAAAATAAAAGAGTTGAAAAAGCATTTCAAAGTAGCTTAGCTACCTTGAAATGCTTTTTTGTATATTGGAAATTAAAATGTAAATTTGTAGTATAGCAAAATAGAGAAGAATAAGGAGTAAAGTATGTACATATGGTAGATGGGGGATAAATCATACTAAATTACGAAGTTTAAAATCAGAATATTTAAAATAAAACTATTTACAAATGTGAAAAAAAGAGTAGAATAACATTAGTTGTAATTTTCTGAAAAATATTTAACAAGGAGTCTCTCAAGGTTGGTAATGTACATATAATTAGGGAGGGTTAAAAAATGAAGAGAAAAAAAATGAAAAAATTAACAGCAGTTGTAGTACCAGTTTTAGCGATGAGTGTTGCATTGACAGCGTGCTCTAGTTCAGGTGGAGAAAAGAAAACGACTACTACATCTAATAGTGGAGAAGAAAAAACATCTGATATTAAATATGCAGCGAAGCAAGTATTGAATCGTACGGAAAATCAAGAAATTCCGACGATGGATACTTCTAAATCTACTGATACGTTAGGGGCACAAATTTTAGGAAACACGATGGAAGGCCTATATCGTCTTGATAAAGATAATAAGCCAATTCCTGCTGCGGCAGAATCTAGTACGAAAAGTGAAGATGGTAAAAAGTATACGTTTAAACTGCGAAAAGATGCAAAATGGTCGAATGGAGATCCTGTAACAGCGAAAGATTTCGTTTTCGCATGGCAGCGCTTACTTGATAAGAATACTGCGGCAGAATATGCATTTATTGCTTACTATATTAAAAATGCAGAAGCGATTAATAAAGGTGAAAAACCTATAACTGAATTAGGAGCGAAGGCGGTAGATGATTACACGCTAGAAGTAGAATTAGAAAAACCGGTACCGTATTTCTTAAATTTATTAGCATTCCCATCATACTATCCATTAAATGAAAAATTCGTAAAAGAAAAAGGCGATAAGTACGGTTTAGAAGCAGATACAACTGTATATAACGGGCCATTTGTTATGTCTTCATGGAAACATGAACAAGGTTGGCAGCTGAAGAAAAATGATAAGTACTGGGATAAAAAGACTGTGAAATTAGAAGAAATTAATTATAGTGTTGTAAAAGAAGTAGCTACAAAAGTAAATTTATATGATACAGGATCAATTGACTTTACATTACTATCAGGAGAATTTGTAGATAAATATAAATCGAATAAAGATGAGTACGGTGAGTATGCAGAATCAAGTACATTCTTCTTACGTTTAAATCAAAAACGTAACGGACAAGATACGCCATTAAAGAGCAAAAAGCTTCGTGAAGCAATTGCATTATCAGTCGATAAAAAAGGATTGGCGAATGTAATTTTAAATAATGGATCAAAAGCAACGGATCAATTGGTTCCGAAAGGGCTTGCGACAGGACCTGATGGAAAAGATTATCAAGATACATTTAAAAATGGTCTGAAATATGATCCGAAAAAAGGTGCAGCAGCTTGGGAAGAAGCGAAAAAAGAACTTGGAAAAGATCAAGTTACAATTGAATTACTAAGCTATGATGATGGAACTGCGAAAAAGATTGCTGATTATGTTAAAGATCAAATTGAGAAAAATTTAAAAGGTGTAACGATTAATACGAAAATTCAGCCGTTCAAACAAAAATTAAAATTAGAGACTGCACAAGATTATGAAATCTCTTATGCAGGTTGGAGTCCAGATTATGCGGATCCAATGACATTTATTGATATGTTTGAATCGAAGAGCCCGTATAACCAAATGAGTTATTCAAATCCAAAATACGATGAAATGGTAGGAAAAGCAGGTAATGAATTAATGAGTGATGCGAAAAAACGCTGGGAAACGTTAGGGAAAGCTGAAAAATTATTCCTTGAAGAAGATGCAGGATTAGTTCCTTTATATCAAACAGGAAGATCGTACGTAATGAAACCGCATGTAAAAGGAATCGTGAAACATAACATCAGTCCAGAATATAGCTTTAAGTGGGCGTATGTAACTGAGGATGGCGGAAAAAAATAAAGTGAAAGCATTTCAAAAGTGGCTGAGCTGCTTTTGAAATGCTTTTTAGTATGTATAAGGGAAATATATCTCGTTAGCCTATTGAGAAACGGGTAGGGAATTAGGAAGATTCTATCGGAGGACATTAGAGAGAGTTCAGTAAGTAGTAAGACAGATGAATGATAGTAAGAGATCTCATGCTAATAAGAAAAATATAGAACGTAGTAATAGAGTGGAATAAGGGGAGGGATGTTTACATATAGTAGACGGGGGATAATTCATAAAGTAGTTAAAACAACAAGTTACTATCACAAAAAAATAAATATTTAGAAAATTTACAAAAATACTTTACAAAACTCAGAAAAATAGTAGAATATTAATTAATAAGAATTTTCTGATAACGAAAGTTAATAGAGAATTTCTAAATGTTAATATCGTACATATAATTGGGGAGGGTACAAGAAAATGAAGAGAAAAAAGATGAAAAAATTGACAGCGGTCGTAGCACCAGTTTTAGTAATGAGTATGGCATTAACAGCTTGCTCTGGATCAGGGGAAAAAGATAAGGCAAGCACAACACCAAAAAGCGGTGAAAAAGAAGGCGGAAAATTAGCAGCGAAGCAAGTGTTGAATTTAACAGAGAGCCAAGAGATTCCATCTATGGATTCTGTTAAAGCGACAGACCAAGTATCGTTTCTTGCTTTAAACAACGTAATGGAAGGTTTATATCGACTGGATAAAGATAATAAAGCAACACCAGGGGTTGCTGAATCATATAAAAAGAGTGATGATGGTAAGAAGTATACATTTACATTAAATAAAAATGCAAAATGGTCAAATGGAGAGCCTGTAACAGCGAAAGATTTCGTATTTTCTTGGAAACGTGCTGTAGATAAAAATACAGCAGCGGAATATGCATACATTATGTTCGATGTAAAAAATGCAAAAGCAATTAATGAAGGAAAAGCAGCGCTTGATACGTTAGGTGTAAAAGCTGTAGATGACTATACGTTAGAAGTAGAATTAGAAAATGCAGTTCCTTACTTTGTTGAATTAACTTCATTCGGAACATTCTATCCACAAAATGAAAAATTCGTAAATGAAAAAGGTGCAAAATTCGGTTTAGAAGCAGATACAACATTATACAACGGACCATTTACATTAACAGACTGGAAACATGAAGAAGGTTGGAAATTAAAGAAAAACGCACAGTACTGGGA
>NZ_JAEHBO010000101.1:0-14842 GCF_016483575.1 Bacillus cereus group sp. N12 | reverse complement strand
ATAAAAATTGACGTTTCACGTTGTTTGTTTCGTTTAGTTTTCAAAGTTCAATATCGCGTTTCAGCGACTTTTATAATTTAACATTTATCGTTAAATCCGTCAACAACTTTTTTCTTTCGTTCCTGACGACGCTTATTAATTTATCATATTAAACATTCTTTAGTCAACACTTTTTAAAAAAATGCCAAAATAATTTTATCTTGGCATGATATACAGCTTAATTATTACTAATGCAGCAACACCGGGTAAGCCTAATAAACTTGTTACTGTCGCTGTACCTGCGTTAATCGGAATATGAAAATCAAAATATGTCCCTACAACATTTACGATAAAGAGCAATGCTATTCCTAAAGTAACATGAAAAAGTATTTTACCTATAAAACGCAATGGTTTAGAAGAAACACCAAAAACAAGAAAAATAAAAACAAGAGATAGAATACCAACAATAATAATTGTAGAATTCATTTTTTCCTCCTTATGAATGACCTATACATATCTATATGTATGGGACAAGACGATAAAAAAGAACGTTTATCCTATAACTCCAGTCGGCCCATCGTGATAACTTTTACGCAGCAACATTTTCTTCATACAAACCCATCAGAATCCTCAACGATCCTTTTAAAACGAAATACCCCCTCTACTTTAACAAATAAAAAATAAAAGGTTCTGCTTAAAAAGCAGAACCTTTTACCATTGTTCCATTTTTACAGGGCGACGTTTTGCTTCTTTTAACAAGAAGAAATATTTTGCCTCTGCTATTTTCAAAGAACAAATTACATCTGGAGACGGCTCAACACTTTGTTCAACCATTCTCTTTTGACGTAACCATTCATTCTTTACTTTTTCTAATAGTACAATTAACTTATCGTCATACTCTTTACGCAATTTACCCTTTTTTTGAAAGAACATTTTTGTTTCTCCTCTTATACTTCTCTGCGGCCTTCTAGCGCTTTTGACAGAGTTACTTCATCTGCATATTCTAAATCTCCACCAACTGGTAGACCATGTGCAATACGAGTTACTTTAATACCTGTCGGCTTTAAGAGGCGGGATATATACATCGCTGTAGCTTCCCCTTCAATGTTAGGGTTTGTTGCCAATATCACTTCTTGTACCGTTTCATCGTGCAGTCGCTTTAAGAGTTGCGGGATATTAATGTCTTCCGGTCCAATTCCCTCCATCGGGGAAATCGCACCACGTAACACATGATATACACCTTGATACTCTTTCATTTTTTCCATCGCGATCACATCTTTCGGTTCTTGCACGACACAGACAACCGTTTGATCTCGATGTGAATCATCACAAATATAACAAGGATCACGGTCAGTAATATGTCCGCATACAGAACAATACGCTAAATCTCGCTTCGCATTCACAAGTGCTTTCGCAAAACCTAACACATCGTCTTCTTTCATATCTAATACGAAAAATGCCAATCGAACCGCTGTTTTCGGTCCGATTCCTGGCAATTTCATAAAACTATCGATTAATTTTGATATTGGTTCTGGATAATGCATATATCAATATCCTCCTAGAACATTCCACCTGGTAAGTTTAAGCCTTTTGTAAATTTACCCATTGTAGAATTTGAAAGTTCATCAACCTTTTTAAGTGCATCGTTCGTTGCAGCTAGCACTAGATCTTGTAACATTTCGATATCTTCTGGATCTACAACTTCTTCTTTAATTTTCACTTCAAGAACTTGCTTATGGCCATTTGCAATTACAGAAACCATTCCACCGCCAGCTGTACCTTCAACCGTTTTTTCACCAAGCTCTTCCTGTGCTTTTGCCATGTCTTTTTGCATCTTTTGCATTTGTTTCATCATGTTATTCATATTTCCCATTCCGCCACGCATCATATTTAATTCCTCCTAATAATAGTTATTCTTTTATTTCAATAAGTTCTTGCCCTACTAATTTTACTGCTTCTTCTATGAGAGGATCTTCTTTTTGCTCTGGGCTTTCTTCAGAATCCCCGCCTTCGCGTTGTAAAAAGTCCTCACGAATTTTACCCCATTCACTTTTCGGGATAGCAATCATATTTAACTTTTTACTTAGCAATTCAAAAAGAATTTGTTCCAGCGTATCCATTGCTTCACGATTTTCACTCGCCATTTTACAATGAATCTCATATTGAAATGCTAACACATAAGTATCATCTGAAGCCGCTACTGGCTCACTATTTTCTAATAAAACAGCAAATGCCACTTTGTTATACGATTTGAGTCTTCCTAACAACTCACCCCATACGGCTTTCAATTGTTCTAATTCTTGACGCTTCGCCTGCTTCAACACTTCATTTACACGTCCAACAGGAATTTTCATACTTCCCGTTCGCATTGGTTTTGGTGTTGCACGCGTCTCTCTTACTTCAGGTTGCACGCCAGCTGGTACACCATTCTTTTTAACTTGTTCTAATTCTTTCTCCAGTTGCTGCATTCTGTTCATAACCGCTTGTAAACGATCTGCACCGTTTGCTTGCATCATAAACTGCTGACACAGTTGTACCATCACAACTTCTAAGAAAATTCGTGGATGGTTTGTCCACTTCATCTCTTGTTGCCCTTTACTAAGACTATGAATAATCTCATAGATTACTTCCGGCTGCATTTCTTCACTTAACATGCGGAATTGATCATCTACAATTACTCGTTCCAACATATGTTCTAGTTGTGGTGAAGTTTGATATAAAAGCATATCACGATAATAGTAAATGAAATCTTCCATAAATCGAACTGGATCCTTCCCTTTACTCATCATCTCATCTATGATACGTAATGCTCTTGATACATCATTTTCACGTATACATTCTACTAGGTTACCTAAATATTGCTGAGAAACAGAGCCTGTTACAGCTAAAACATCTTCTGTCGTAACTGCATCATCACTATAAGATATAGCCTGATCAATAAGGCTAAGTGCATCACGCATACCACCCTCGGCAGCACGAGCAACAATTTGTAGTGCTTCCTCTTCTACTTGCGTACCCTCATTTGTCACAACCGTCGATAATCTCTCAACAATATCATTTACTGATATTTTTCGGAATTCAAATCTCTGACATCTCGAAATAATCGTAGGTGGAATCTTATGTGGTTCTGTTGTCGCTAAAATAAAGATAACATGTCCTGGTGGCTCTTCTAAAGTTTTTAGAAGAGCATTAAAGGCACCCATAGAAAGCATGTGAACCTCATCGATAATGTATACTTTATATTCTACAGCACTTGGAGCATATTTTACTTTATCTCTTATATCTCGAATTTCATCTACACCGTTATTTGAAGCCGCATCAATTTCTAATACATCTGAAATAGATCCTTGTGTAATTCCTAAACAAGAAGGACATTCATTACAAGGTTCAGCTACCGGAGCATGTTCACAGTTAATTGCTTTTGCAAATACTTTTGCAATCGTCGTTTTTCCTGTTCCCCTCGGACCAGAAAATAAATAAGCATGTGAAACTTTCTCTTGAAGAAGGGCATTTTGCAACGTTTTTGTTACGTGCTTTTGACCGACTACATCTTCGAACTTTTGCGGTCTCCATGTTCGGTATAACGCTTGGTATGACACGAAAATACGGCCTCCCTCAAAGGTTATTATCTTATATATTATAACCCATTCTGTTTATAGATTCCAAAAGTTATTTTCCATACAAAAAACCCACCTTGTATCAAGGTGAGTTTTGTATACATATATAACTGCCGTGCACCTTCTGTCGATTACGTACCATAAGCGTTACTCAAGCAGTTAGCTCGGTTCAGGCACTCCTGCGGCACACGAGAAAACCCGCTTATTGCTGCTTCCTTCCGGACCTGACAAGGTTCACGGGGTCCCGTTGCGCAGGACCCAAACGTCAACACCACTTACTTAAGGCAGACCTTACAGCAACATAACCTCGAGAAGGGATTCGGCCTCGCTAGAGCGGATTGCGAGTATAGGGCACCGCTACCTCCCCGCTTAGCACGGCAAAGTTAAAACCAATATTCGGTTGCCTTCATTAAAGGCATTATCAGTATAACTTGTTTTTTTATAAAATGCAAATGCGTTAATTCTCGTTACTTTTCTCTAATTTTTTTATCGCTTTTCTTTTTTTACGAAGCTCTCTAAAAAAGTTTGTTAGCAACGTACCGCACTCTTCTTCTAATACACCAGTGACTACTTCACATTGATGATTAAAGCGTTCATCTGTTAAAAGATTCATTAATGTTCCTGCACATCCGCCCTTCGGATCACTTGCACCATATACAACTCGCTTCACTCGTGATAAAACAATTCCACCCGCACACATTGGACAGGGCTCTAAGGTTACATATAACGTTGCATCTTCTAAACGCCATGTCCCTAGCTTTTTGCAAGCTTCATCAATCGCTAACAACTCGGCATGAGCGATTGATCGTTGCTCAGTTTCCCTTAAATTATGAGCGACACTAATTACCTCACCATCTAACACTATGACTGCACCAATTGGTACTTCTTGTATTTCCTCTGCCTTTTTAGCCTCTTCTATCGCTAGTTGCATAAAATAAATATCTTGATCTTGTTCCATAACCTAGTCCTTTCATCACAAATAAAATAAACCTTTTTCCATTTACTACACGTGGGATAACTTTTATAAATTCAATCCACCCTAAAAGAAAAAGAGAGGGGATTACATATGAAAAACACAGCTTTGCTCATTATTGATATGATTAATGACTTTCAATTTTCCCACGGGCCCATCCTGGCAAAAAAATGCGAAACTATAACAAATCCTATTTTACAATTAAAGAAAACAATGAAAGCCTTCGGCTATCCCATAATTTATGTTAATGACCATTATCAACTTTGGAGATCTGATATTGACCAACTGATTACTCATTGTACAAATGAGTATAGTGAAAATATAATTCATAAGATTGCTCCACATTCTGATGATTACATTTTTATTAAACCACATTACTCTGCTTTTTATGAAACGCCTTTGAATTCTTTATTGGGCTATTTAAAAATAGAAAATCTGATATTAACAGGAGTTGCCGGAAATATATGTATCCTATTTACTGCTAACGATGCTCATATGAGAAATTATACACTGTATGTACCACAGGATTGCATTGCCTCTAACAATGATCAGGACAATCTGCATGCTTTAAAAATAATGGAAGCTACATTGAAAGCAAATATAATACCGTCATCTCAAATAAAAATTAATTAATACATATATCTATTTTCTAACTTTTTATATCAAATTAACCCGCTTGCTTCCCTCTTGTGCTACAATAATTCTGTTTTGTGTTTTTAGTAGTCACGGTAAATCACTGATTGAAAGGAGGAAACAGCGTGACCGGAGTACCATTTATCACGGTTGAAGGACCAATTGGTGTTGGAAAAACTTCACTTGCGAAGGAAATTTCAACTCACATGCAACTCCACTTACTAAAAGAGATTGTTGATGAAAACCCTTTTTTAGGAAAGTTCTATGAAGACATCGACGAATGGAGTTTTCAAACAGAGATGTTCTTTCTTTGTAATAGATACAAACAACTAGAAGACATTAACATAAAGTATTTGAATCAAAGGAAGCCAGTAGTAGCAGATTATCATATATTTAAAAATTTAATTTTCGCATCCCGTACATTAAAAGATTCTCAATATGACAAATACATGCAAATCTATCGTATCCTTACACAAGATATGCCTGTACCAAATGTCATCGTTTATTTAACAGCTAGCCTGGAAACATTACAAAAACGAATCGCAATGCGCGGAAGAGAATTCGAAAAAAATATGGATCCAAATTACTTACTACAGCTCACAAAAGATTACGAAACAGCAATGGATACTTTTAAAAAGGACCATCCAGATATCCCAGTGTTGAAATTTAACGGAGATGATATGGATTTTGTACAAAATCCCGATGATTTAAACGTCATCCTATCCGCCCTTCAAAATACTCTCTTAAAGGAGTCGAAATAATAATGAATTTAAGGCAAAAATATGATATACCGAATGATGCAGTAATTACTATCGCTGGAACAGTAGGTGTCGGAAAATCAACTATGACAACTGCACTAGCTAACGCTTTAGGTTATCGCACATCATTTGAAAAAGTAGATTCTAATCCATATTTGGACAAGTTCTATGCCGATTTCACACGCTGGAGCTTCCACTTGCAAGTATACTTCTTAGCAGAACGATTTAAAGAACAAAAGAGAATTTTTGAATACGGTGGTGGTTTTGTTCAAGACCGTTCTATCTATGAAGACACTGGAATTTTCGCAAAGATGCATCATGAAAAAGGTACAATGACGGAAACTGATTATGAAACATACAAAGGTTTATTTGATGCTATGGTCATGACTCCTTACTTCCCTCATCCAGACTTATTAATTTACTTAGAAGGTTCTTTCGATGATATTGTAGACCGTATTCAAGAACGCGGACGCCCGATGGAGCAGCAAACACCAATTGAGTATTGGAAAGAGATGCACGGACGTTACGAAAACTGGATTAACAACTTCAATTCATGCCCTGTTTTACGATTAAACATTAATGAATACGATATTTTAAAAGATGGCGATTCAATCGAACCAATCATTAAAAAAATTGGCCATTTCTTAAAACAAACACGTAAACTTGTAAAATAAAAAACCCGTGCATATGCACGGGTTTTCCTATTAAATTACTTCTTCTTTGTTGGAGCAATAATTTCACTCTCAGGTTTTCCAGCGTTAATACGCTGACGAACAGTACTTGTACTAATGTCATATGTTTCAGCAATCTCTTTAACAGTCATTTCTTTCCCGTTAATCACTGCCGTTAATACTTTACCTGTACGTTTTGGAGCTGCTTCTTTCTTTACAGCTGGTTTTTCAACCTTTTTTGGCGCCTCTACTTTTGTCGTAGCTTGCTTTACATCACAAGTACAACCACAAAGTTTACGGAATGTATCATCGCTTATAATGCGCGATACATTTGCACCACTGTTTAAAATTCTATTGTTCTTACAGACAGGACATTGTACATAATATAAAGTTTTTCCATCTAAAGGAAACGTTTGTATAATAAGATCCATGTTGACTCCTTTCATATCTATGAAGATAATCATCGGAATATGAGTGTGTAATAAGGACAAAATCGCCTTACACCATACTTTATGATTGGTTTTAAAATAAAAACTCGTTACGTGTTGGTAACGAGTTCTCCAATCTCCACTTATATGCGCTGTTGTCAATTATATCTGGAGGAGGTAGAGGGATTCGAACCCCCGCGCGACTCTCGCCGCCTGTCGGTTTTCAAGACCGATCCCTTCAGCCAGACTTGGGTATACCTCCATATTGACATCAAATATAATATCAAAAGAAAAACAGTTAGTCAACCCTACTAAAATAAATTATGAGGAAAGGAAAATTTTACTTTCCCCCTCCTACATTACAGTACTGACAACGCTCATAATTACCAATCACTCATACCGATGAATGTTTAAATTTACTTAATAACTGTTTTTCCTCCCATATAAGGGCGAAGAACTTCTGGAATTATAATTGTACCATCTTCTTGTTGGTAGTTCTCTAAAATAGCTGCAACCGTACGTCCAATTGCAAGACCAGATCCATTTAATGTATGAACATGTTCTGGTTTTCCGTTTGGCTCACGGCGGAAACGGATATTTGCACGTCTCGCTTGGAAAGCTTCAAAATTACTACAAGAAGAAATTTCACGATATGTGCCATAGCTTGGAATCCATACTTCAATATCGTATTTCTTCGCTGCTGTAAATCCTAAATCGCCTGTGCACATGCTCATAACGCGATATGGCAACTCTAATAATTGTAACACGCGTTCTGCATCATTTGTTAATTTTTCTAACTCTTCATAAGAATCTTCTGGTTTTACGAACTTCACAAGCTCTACTTTATTGAACTGATGTTGACGAATTAAACCACGTGTATCGCGACCAGCTGAACCTGCTTCAGAACGGAAGCAAGAGCTAAATGCAGCATATCTTATAGGCAATTGCTCTTTATTTAAAATCTCATCACGATGCATATTCGTTACAGGTACTTCTGCTGTTGGAATTAAGAAGTAATCTTCACTTTCAATACGGAATGCATCTTCTTCAAACTTCGGAAGTTGTCCCGTTCCTGTCATACTTGCACGGTTTACCATATACGGAGGTAACACTTCTTCATATCCATGCTCGTCAGTATGAAGATCAAGCATAAAACTAATTAAAGCACGCTCTAATCTTGCGCCTGCACCTTTGTAAAATACGAAGCGGCTTCCTGTTACTTTCCCAGCACGCTCAAAATCTAAAACTCCTAAATCTGTAGCAAGATCCCAATGTGGTTTTGGTTCAAAAGCAAATTCCTTCACTTCTCCCCAAGTACGCGCTACTACATTATCATCCTCTGTTTCACCAACTGGAGCAGATTCATGAGGAATATTTGGAATAGATAACATTAATCTTTCTAAGTCTTCTTCAACTGTACGAAGTTCATTATCAAGATCTTTTACTTTTTCTCCAACTTCACGCATTTCTAAAATTAAAGCTTCTGCATCTTTCTTTTCACGCTTTAATACTGAAATTTGTTGAGACACTTCGTTACGTTTACTTTTTAGTTCTTCTGTTTGAACAAGTAATTCTCTTCTTCTCGTATCAAGCTCTTCAAAACGACCAAACTCCGTTAAATCTTCGCCTCTATGCTGCAATTTTGCTTTTACTTCTTCAAAGTTCGTACGTAATAATTTAATATCAAGCATTATATACTCCTCCTTTTATTTTATAAAACACAAAAAACTCCCGTCCCTATACAAAGGGACGGGAGTTAACCCGCGTTGCCACCCTAGTTGAAAGCATTACTACTTTCCTCTCAAGTAGAAATAACGGCTCTTCACCGGGAATGTTTACTAATCATAAAGATATTCCACATTCCATTCCAGGATGGATTCACAAACTGTTTCTATCGATTTCCACCAACCATCGACTCTCTATAAGAAACGACATTTGTTACTACTTCCTATCAACACGCTTATTTTATAAAATTGTTACCATCAATTTACTATAATCTTATACAAGTTGCAAGTTACTTACACAACTTTTTTCATTTTAGCTTCTTTTACCATTTCGACAAAGTATGCTGTCACACGATGATCATCCGTTAATTCCGGATGGAATGAAGCAGCTAAAAACTGATCTTGTCTTACCGCTACCATTCGATTGCCGTGCTTAGAAAGTACTTCAACGTTATCAGCAACATCTACAACATACGGAGCACGGATAAATACACCAATAAAGTCTTCCCCCACACCTTTCATTGAAAGTGCGGCTTCAAAACTATCTTTTTGGCGTCCAAACGCATTGCGTTCAACTGTAATATCCATAGCACCAATATGTGCTTCTTCATAGCCAATAAGTGTTTTCGCAAGAAGAATCATACCTGCACATGTACCAAACATTGGTTTACCAGACTTCGCAAATGTACGAAGTGGTTCCATGAAAGCATACTTATCAATAAGACGACGCATTGTTGTACTTTCACCGCCTGGTAAAATAAGACCATCAATCTCTTCAAGTTGCTCTATACGCTTTACAACAACAGCTTCTGCACCACTTGCTTCAACTGATTTTACATGCTCACGAACTGCACCTTGAAGACCTAGTACACCGATTTTCACCATTTTAAAGTTCTCCTTCAATTACCATCCACGCTCTTGCATGCGTTGTTCTGGTAATAACGTTGAAATTTCGACACCTTTCATTGCATTACCCAATCCTTTAGAAAGGCTTGCAATTAGTTCGTAATCTTCATAATGAGTCGTCGCTTCAACGATTGCACGTGCAAATTTCTCTGGGTTCTCTGATTTGAAGATACCAGATCCAACAAATACACCATCAGCACCAAGTTGCATCATTAACGCTGCATCTGCTGGTGTTGCTACACCACCTGCTGCAAAGTTTACAACTGGCAAGCGACCAAGGCGTTTAATTTCAAGTAGTACTTCATAAGGAGCACCAGTATTTTTTGCATATGTCATTAACTCATCTTCACGTAGACTTGCAACTTGACGGATTTCTGCATTGACTTGGCGCATATGACGCACTGCCTCTACAATGTTTCCTGTTCCCGGCTCACCTTTTGTACGAAGCATAGATGCACCTTCTGCAATACGACGTGCAGCTTCTCCGATATCACGGCAACCACATACAAACGGAACTGTGTAATCACGTTTATTTAAATGGTATACTTCATCAGCAGGAGTTAATACTTCACTCTCATCGATATAGTCTACCCCTAATGATTCTAATACACGTGCTTCTACAAGATGACCGATACGGCATTTTGCCATAACCGGAATTGACACCGCACCCATAACTTCTTCAACAATCGTTGGGTCTGCCATACGAGAAACGCCACCTGCTGCACGAATATCTGCTGGTACACGCTCTAATGCCATAACGGCAACTGCGCCTGCTTCTTCTGCAATCCTTGCTTGTTCAGCGTTAACTACGTCCATAATAACGCCGCCTTTTTGCATTTCTGCCATTCCACGTTTTACACGTTCTGTCCCTGTTACATTTGTCATGTACAAAAACCCCCCTAGGTGAATTGCTTTCCCCCGTTAAAGGCGAAAATTAAGAATACTCTTACATTCTACCATTAACTATCAGATGCTTGTCTACTACTTTTTCATAAAGTAGGTATGAAAAATGGGAATAAGAAAAAGCTCCTACAATGAGGAGCTTTTAAAACCAACCTTTTACTGTATCAACAGCACTATTCCATATACCACTAAAGAAAGAGCCGATTCCGCGCATAGAACGAGTAAACCAGTTTGCTTCTTCCACTGCTGATGTTGTTACAAGATCTACTTGTAATGACTTACCAGATAAAAATCCAGGGTCATTCGTATCTTTTGGTGTAATTACCATCTGACCAAGTGCAACACCCTTTTTAATAGGTGCTTCTTGTCCCTTACTTGCTTCTTTAAATTCTGTTTTATAAACATCTTTACTTCCTTTTGGCACTGGAAGTGAAACAACTTGTTTTGTTTGAACTGCTACATCTTTATCTTTTGCATTTTCTACTCTTACTGTTTCTTGTCCTTTTACTGAAGAATCTTTTTTGTACATTTGCTTCATTTCAAAGTTAGCAAATCCATAATCATATAACTTCTTCGTTTCATCAAAACGTGCTGTATGAGAACTTGTTTTAATAACTACAGAAATAAAACGCATACCGTTTCTTTCAACCGTACCAGTGAAGCAATCACCGGCTTCTGGAGTTGATCCTGTTTTCAGGCCGTCTACGCCATCGTATTGCTTAACTAAACCTTTTAACATCCAATTCCAGTTATCCATATTAATCGGGTATTTTCCACCCTCTTGGAATACTTTTTTAGGGATTTTTGCTGTATCTAATGTTTTGGGATAATCCTTAATAAGATGTTGCGCTAAAATTGCGACGTCCCTTGCAGACATTTTATTTTCTTCATCCGGTGTTGTTCCTTCGGGATGCTGTCCTTTTAAATCTTTGTTCGTTAGGCCTGTAGAATTTACAAATTTATAATTTTTCAATCCCAACTCTTTTGCCTTATCATTCATCATCTTTACAAAATTAACTTCTTTTCCTGCCACTGCTTCACCTAGAGCAATTGTTGCTCCATTAGCGGAATAAATCGCCATCGCTTCGTATAACTCTTTTACCGTATAAGAACCACCATTTTCTAGTGGAACATTTGATAATGAACGATCCTGTGAAATCTTATGCGCATATTCAGAAACCTTAATCTTTTGATCCCACTTAAGTTTTCCTTTATCCACTGCTTCATGAACTAAATATTCACTCATCATTTTTGTCATACTAGCAATTGATAATAACTCATCTGCATTCTTTTGATATAAAATTTTCCCAGAATTCGCTTCTACTAAAATTGCCGCACCTGCTTCAATGTTTAGAGCGGCTCCTGTTTCAGCCGATGCATTGCTATATGGTAACAGCATGCTACAAGCTAGTGTAAGCACCGTTACCAAAGCCATGAATCTTTTGCAAAACATACCTTTCACTTTTGCTACCCCCAATATCTATGTACTCACATAACCGTTATTCTAACATAATCAAAAAAAAATAGACAGAGATATCAAATCTCTATCTATTTACATATAAGACATTATAATGAGTAGTTTGGAGCCTCTTTTGTAATTTGTACATGATGAGGGTGGCTTTCACGTAAACCAGCACCTGACATGCGAATGAACTGTGCATTCTCACGTAAGAATTCTAAATCCTGTGCTCCACAATATCCCATACCTGCACGTAATCCACCAACTAATTGATGAACTGTATCTGCTAAAGGTCCTTTATATGGTACGCGTCCTTCAATACCTTCTGGAACAAGTTTTTTGTTTCCTTCTTGGAAGTAACGATCTTTACTTCCTTTTTCCATCGCTCCAACAGAACCCATACCACGATATACTTTAAATTGGCGACCTTGGTAAATTTCAGTTTCTCCAGGGCTTTCAGCAACACCAGCAAACATACTACCTAGCATAACAACGTGTGCTCCTGCTGCTAAAGCTTTAACCATATCACCAGAGTACTTAACACCGCCATCAGCAATAACTGGAATACCGTGTTTACGAGCTTCTGTTGCACAATCATAAACTGCTGTTAATTGTGGTACACCAACACCAGCTACAACGCGTGTCGTACAAATAGAACCTGGTCCAATACCAACTTTAACTACGTTTGCACCAGCCTCGATTAATGCTTTCGTTGCTTCAGCTGTAGCAACATTTCCAGCGATAATATTTAGTGCTGGATATTTCGCACGAACTTCTTTTACCTTTTCAATAACACCTTTAGAATGCCCATGAGCTGTATCAAGTACAATTGCATCTACGCTAGCTTTTACTAATGCATCGATACGAAGCATAGCATCAGCCGTTACACCAACAGCCGCTCCAACTAATAAGCGTCCTTGCTTATCTTTAGCAGAGTTTGGGAATTCAATTACTTTTTCAATATCTTTTATTGTAATAAGCCCTTGTAATACACCGTTATTATCAACAAGAGGGAGCTTTTCAATTTTATACTTTTGTAGGATCTTTTCAGCTTCTTCCAGTGTAGTACCAACTGGAGCTGTAATTAACTGTTCTTTTGTCATTACGTCAGAAATTTTGATTGAGTAATCTTGGATGAAACGCATATCACGGTTGGTAATAATACCAACTAATTTTCGCTCATCTAAATTATTTACAACTGGTACACCTGAGATACGATATTTTCCCATAAGATGTTCTGCATCATATACTTGATGTTCTGGAGTTAAGAAGAAAGGATCTGAAATAACGCCGCTTTCAGAGCGCTTTACTTTATCAACTTGCTCTGCCTGTTGCTCAATAGACATATTCTTATGAATAATTCCTAAACCGCCTTGGCGAGCCATTGCAATAGCCATGTCAGCTTCTGTTACTGTATCCATTCCTGCACTAATTAACGGGATGTTTAGCTGTAAGCTTTCAGATAAAACTGTTTTAACACTTACTTCTCTTGGTAATATATCTGACCTCGCTGGTACAAGTAATACATCATCAAAAGTCAAACCTTCTTTAACAAATTTAGATTCCCACATAATTGTTCCCCCCATGATACCAGAAATTATTATTAGTAGCTTATCAATTGGTTAAAATACTGTCAAGGACGTATACATATGTTAGAATTTTTAGACAATAAAAGGAGCGTAATATATGCATCAAACACATTGTACTTGGCAGCAATTAAGTTTCTTTTTTTCATCTCAAAATGTACAACGTTATCTTGCCCGTTGTTATGAAAAATCCTCCATACAAGATGCTGAAAAAAAAAGTTTTGAAAACTGTTATCCCTTTATTTACTACTTAGAACACGGGAAAAATTATTACGAATTATATAAGGCGGCCCCTTTTTCGATTCAACCAATGTTGTTATTTTATGGAATTAGCCAACTATTTAAAGCTTGCTTGTTAACTATTGATCCTAACTACCCAGAATCAACTACTGTTTTAGCTCATGGCGTTACAACTCGTAAACGAAAAAAACAGGGGTATCAATTTTTAGAAGATGAGGTGAAAATACAGAAAAACGGATTATTTACTCACGTTGCAGAACAACTGTTTCACATGAAACACTTAGAAGCGGAGAAGTTTAATATGTTAGAGCTGATGGGGAATATTCCTGAATTACAAAATTTGTTTCGTTATAGTCAAAAAGTATCAACTTTATATAAGATCGATTCAACAAATAAAAATGAGCTCTCCTTTTCAGTCAATATATTAGATCGATTACATATGACTAAAGAGCGATTTTCTCGTTACATCGAAACAACTTGTAAACATTTATCGATACAACACGTAGCTGAGAAAAATAGTGAATCGAATGTGTTTTTTTCGGCGCCTATTCAATCGTGGAATCCTATGTATAGTACTCCTTTATACTATGAGTACCTTACTAATACTTATTACTTACCACTTACGACTAATCCTAGAAATTCTAAACCCATTTTACCTGAGCTCCTCGTTCATTACTTATTGCTCTATAATTTAAGCATGATTTCTAGGTATGAAACTGATTGGTGGTATGACTTACTTGGTAGTTATGGATCTGAAGATTATCCATTTATTTATCAATTCCTTAATATTTCTGCCCAAAAAATACCTTACTATATTTCAGTATTTTTACTATCAGAATCTAATCTATTTCATGGGAAATAAAAAAACACGAGTCAAAGACTCGTGTTTTTTAGTTGCTTGGCGACGTCCTACTCTCACAGGGACAAGGTCCCAACTACCATCGGCGCTAGAGAGCTTAACTTCC
>NZ_JAEHBO010000100.1:0-14845 GCF_016483575.1 Bacillus cereus group sp. N12 | reverse complement strand
TAGCATGCACCTTTGCTTTCGTAACAATTTCGGCCCAGTTTACTTGTACGCCTGATAGAAGACCGATAGTTAAAAAGTGTCCATTTGGACGTACACAAAATGCTAATTCATTTCCATCGGATCCTCCAATAGAATCAATCGCAGCATCTGCGCCTATCCCGTTCGTTAACTCCAAAACGGTTTCATAAAGCGGAACAGTGGAAGTATCTATTACATATTCAGCACCGAGCTGAAGTAATTTCTCTGTATGTTTACTATTTCTAGTCACTGCAATGAGTCGGAAGTTTAAAATTTGTGATAACTGTGCAAAAAGATGACCTATAGCGGATCCACAAGCGTTTACTAATAAAACGTTATCTCGTTTTAAGTTTAGCGTTTCTGTACACGTAACCCAAGCTGTTAATGGGTTGATGTACATTTGTGCAGCTGTAAAATCATCAATTGAATCGGGAATAAGGACTACAAAATCAGCTGATGTCTTCACATATTCTTGCCAAGTACCTTCCCCGCGTAAAGGTAGCACGCGTTTACCGATAAGGTCTCTAGAAACACTCGCACCAACATCTTCAACAATACCAACACCTTCATAACCAGGTATGTTAGGTAAAGGAATTCTATGTGCATACGCTCCAGTTACAGGAATTAAGTCAGATGGATTAATCGGTCTAACTAACATACGAACTAGCACTTCATTATCTTTTACTGGTTCTATATTTTTATATTCAACTTGTAATACATCTTTTGGGCTACCAAACTTATGAAATTGAATGCATGTTCCGCGCAAAATAATGGTTCCTCCTTAATGTAGTCAAATGTATTATAGCATTTTTAGCTTGGCTACTTATTTCGTTATATATATAAGGGAATAGAAATTTTAAAGAGGGAGTAAACATGAAGAATTAGCCCAATAAAAACTAAAGTTAAAGGCACCCGAACGAGTGCTTTTATTTTGTTTTTACCAATATAATTTAAAGATTATACATAAATGGGGGAGTCAGCATGAATAAAAAGATAATCTGGGGAATTTTAGGGATTGTTGTGATCATGATAGCCCTTGTGAGTATGAATGTATTACAAAAAAATGCCAAAGAAGCTACTTTTAAAGTAGCTTCTTCTATTTGTCTATTAAGCCGAAGCCTTTTTCATTCTCTCAAGTAAACTAGATAAAATATGCGTACGATAAGATTCTAGTTTTTTACCTTCATAAGTACGGATGCCTAATTTTTTAAGTTCTTTTACATACCAACCTTTGCTTCCGAAATACATGTGATCGCTCCCCTTCAACTTTGTTTTATTTGTTCTGATTGTACTTGGAGGTACAGGTAATATAATGAAGGAAATGAATTTCGTGCGAAAATGGTTAACTTTGTTGCAAAAGACATATATACTAAAGGTAGTATATAACGAGGTGGGCAAGACGTGATTATAGAGAAGCACGAAATTCAAATTGACCAAATTACGAGCGGTAAAGTGAATATCTTTACTTTCTATAGAAATAGAAAGCAAATTGATGATCATTTTTTACGTTTACAAGAACCATCGCTTACAGCAAACTACTTCTTCCATTTTCATTTTGATGCAGAGAGCTTACACCTTCTGCAGGAAGAGTTTCCGGGTGTATATCCGTACGACGGTAGTGAAACGATTCATAACTGGACGGAAAAGATGAAGGCAGAATTGCAACATCAGATCCAAACAGGTAAATGGAATAAACGCGTACGTATCGGTAATCGCATTCTAGATGTGGAGTTTACGTGGTGCGACGAAGATATAGTAGAGTGAAAAAGAAGCGGATGACGCTTCTTTTTTTAGCGCTGGAATAAAACGAGCTTACCTGCAGAAGATGTGCAGCGATGTGTTTTTTCGTGCAATCCTTTTTCTTGTAAAATAGATTCACCTTTTGCTTTCGCTTCTTTTTCAGTTGCCGCCTCAAATGATTCGTCCAATGCTTTTGAACCATCTTTTTCAAAGACTGTTAGAACGTATACTCCCATGAAAATTCCCTCCAAAAATTAAAATCAGAATCTTATAACTATTTTGGCATAAATCACTAGAATATGCAAAGAAATATATGACATTGCATGTTACAATAAAGTGACACTTTAATAAGCAGGGGAGTTTTTCATCCCCTGCTTATTATTAGTGGAGCCAATCGGGTATTTAAGGGCAGTTAACTTTCAGATTGCCTTCTTTGCCTATTGCCCGTTAGTACAGGATAAAATGAAACTTTTGAAATATAGAAAGGATCGTTATTTGTGAAACAAGTGAAGTTTATACATGTGGCTGATTTGCATTTGGATAGTCCGTTTAAAGGGATGGAAATGAATGTACCGCAGTCTGTTTGGGAGAGAATGAAGCAAAGTACGTTTGAATCGTTCGAACGTATTATTGATAAAGCGATTCAAGAGCGTGTTGATTTCGTATTACTAGCCGGGGATTTGTATGATGCGGAGACGCGAAGTTTGCGGGCGCAAGTGTTTGTGCGTGAGCAAATGAAGAGACTTTCGCAGTACGATATCCCTGTTTTTATTATTCATGGTAACCATGACCATTTAGGTGGGAGCTGGGCTGCAATTGAGTTTCCAGAAAATGTTCATGTGTTTACGGAGCCTTATGTAGAAGAGAAATCATTTTATAAAAATGGTGAACTGTTAGCTTCTATTTACGGATTTAGTTATTTGCAGCAAGCAGTAACGGATAATATGACAGCGCAGTTTACGAAAATGAGTGATGCGCCTTTTCATATTGGCATGCTTCACGGAAGTGTGGAAGGAGATGCAGAGCATAATCGCTACGCACCGTTTCAAATTCGTGAGCTGAAAGAAAAGCAGTTTGACTATTGGGCTCTTGGCCATATACATAAACGTGAAATTTTATCAGAAGAGCCGTACATTATTTATTCAGGTAACATACAAGGGCGTCATCGTAAAGAGACAGGGGAAAAGGGTGCGTACCTTATTGAACTTACGAAACAAGGGACGCATTGCTCATTTTTCCATACGGCAGATGTTGTATGGGATGAAATAGAAGTGAATATTGATGGACTTGAAACTGTTGATGAAATTATGACGAGCATATCTACTGCGATGAATGAGTGTCGAAGAGAAGAGGGAGGGACGCTACTAACTGTCGTATTTACAGGACAAGGGCCGCTTTCTCCTTATTTGCGTGACGAAAAGCGTGTGGAAGAGATCTTTCACATTTTAGCATCTGGAGAAGAGCGAAAAGATTTCGTATATGCGATGAAGTGGAAAAATGAGACGGTTTCTTTTGCAGAAATAGAGCGTTTGAAAGAAGAAAATCATTTTGTCGGTAGTGTACTGAAAGAGTTAGAAGCTTTCACAAATATGGACGGCGTGTTGCGCACCATTTGGACATCTCCTGTAGCGCGTAATAGTATTGAATCTTTTACAGAAGAAGAGAAGAAAGAGATTCAAAAGGAAGCGGAAAATATTATTTTAGAACAATTATTCCAGCAAGAGAGGGATAAGAAATGAGAATGGAAAAACTCCATATTTATGGATACGGAAAATTAGAAAATGTGGAAATGGATCTGTCGATGCTGACGGTGCTATACGGTGAAAATGAAGCTGGGAAATCAACAATTCGTTCATTTATGAAAAGTATTTTATTCGGTTTTCCAACGAGAGGACAGCGCCGTTATGAGCCGAAAGAAGGCGGCAAGTATGGCGGTGCCATGACTGTACAAACAGAGAAGTATGGCCGTTTGAAAATTGAACGATTGCCAAAGACGGCAGCTGGCGAGGTGACCGTTTATTTTGAAGACGGGAAAACGGGCGGCGAGGAGATTTTACACGATATATTAAGTGGGATGAATGAAAGTTTATTTGAATCGGTCTTTTCATTTGATATGCACGGTCTTCAAAATATTCATCAGCTCGGCGAATCGGATATCGGCAATTATTTATTTTCAGCAAGCGCAGTTGGAAGCGATGCGTTATTACAGCTCGATAAAAAGCTAGAGAAAGAAATGGATCAGCGCTTTAAGCCGAGTGGTCGTAAGCCAGAGATTAATATGTCACTGCAAGAGATGAAGAAGCTTGAAGAGAAGATGAAAGAGTGGCAAGGGAAAATTGGCACGTATGAAAAACAGGTCGAGCAGTTAAAAGAGGATGAAGAGAAGCTTGCCTCTGTTCGTGCGGAGAAGGAGAACGCGGAAAAGCGAAAGCAAGATTATGAAATATTAGCAGCGCTTGAGCCTCTCGTTATTGAAAAGCATGCGCATGAGAAAGTGTTAGAATATGAAAAAAGGCAATTTCCTGTAAACGGAACGGCGCGCTATGAAGCGATAAAGGCGAAGATGGAGCCAATTCAATTACAAGTTGATTCGCTCCATAAGAAAATCGAGAATGTGCAATTGGAAATTGCCTCGATTCAAATAGATGAAGAGTTTTTACAAAAAGAAAGTTATGTTGAAGAACTTCGCATGCAGCATATGTCGTATGAAAATGCACGCCAAGAAATGCGAGATATGACGGGGAATATTGCGAATATAAAAGAAGAAATAGCAGAATTAGAGCAACAAATCGGTGCTACTTTTGAAAAAGAAACAGTCCTTTCGTTTGATATGAGTTTGGCAACGAAAGAGTTAATTACGCAAGCAGTGCAAAATGCGCGTGAATTAGAAACGCAAAAAGCACAGCTTGATGATCGCTTTAAAGTAGCGCAGGAGCAATTAGAAGAACAAGAGGAAAACATAAGACAGATTAAGCAACAAATGTTAGCTGATGAAGAGCGAAATACGTTAGCTGAGAAAGAAAAATCGTTCCAAGATGCGGCGTTTATCGGTATGGGTGCTGAGAGAATGAAGCGTAAGTATGAGGAAAAAGCAGGAGCGGCTATGCAAAAGAAAAAGCAGTGGCAAAGAGTTTGTCTTTTGTTACTTCTTATTAACACAGGTGTTTTATTCACGAGCTTATTTATAGATAACCGCCAGCTTTTATTTATTAGTGTCATTGTTTTTGTAGGGATTGTTCTCGCCCTTGTTTTGTATAAAGATCCGTCAAGTGGATTACAAGAAGAACTTCTTACTCTTCAGCAAAGTGCTGGCGGAAGACAAAGTGAAGAAGCGATGTCCGTTCGCTATCAATTAGAAAAAGATGAAGAGATCCGTAAGCTATTTGAGCGCGAGTCATATAAGTTACAGCAAATGGAACGAGCTTATGATAAAGTCGTTTCATCGTATGAGGAATGGGAGAGAGAAACGTTCCGCGCAGGAGAACAAGTCGATGCGTATAAAACGCGCTATATGTTCCCTGAATTTTATACGTATGCACACATATTGCCGGCATTTGAGCGGATTGAAAAAATGCAGCAACTGTATCGTGAAGTAGAGAAACAAAGCACGAGGAAATCTTCATTATATGAAATGATTTCGCACTTTGAACATAAACTAGAAACTGTTATCGGTAGCGCGGAGTATAATAAGCTGCACGGGGCACAAAGTCGTATGCAAAATGAGAAAGAAAAGCGCCAAACTTGTAAGCAACTAAAAGAGAAGCTGACGGAATGGCAAGAAGAATATGAGTTCATGCAAGAGCAATTGAAACAACTGCTAGTAGAACGAAATGCATTATGGAATATTGCAGAGGCTACAGATGAAGAGATGTTTTTAGAAGCAGGTAAACTGGCAGAGAAATGTGAAGATGCAGAGAAACAAGTGGGGCGTTTATTACCGCAAATTGAGCTTTTAGAGCAGCGTTTAACGAGTTTGTCATTAGCTGAACATTATGAAGCTGAAGGTTATGAGGAAAAATTAAAGCGAGAAATGACAGTCGTGCGAAACTGTCTTGCAAAAGAGAAAGAACTGACAGAGCGCATTGCGAAACATCGTATGGAAATTGAGAATTTAGAAGAAGGCAGTACGTACGGTGATTTAATGCATGAATGGGAAATGAAAAAAGCGCAAGTGCGCGAACAAGTGAAAAAGTGGGCTGCTTATGCGGCAGCAAAGACGGTGTTAACGAAAACGAAGCAATACTATCATGAGGTACATTTGCCTCGTATTTTACAAAAATCAGAAGAGTATTTCGTCTATTTAACGGGCGGGCGCTATAGTAAAATCTTTTCACCGTCAGAGGCGGAGCCGTTCATTGTTGAACGTAACGACGGTATACGTTTTTACAGTCATGAACTAAGCCAAGCGACAGCGGAGCAATTGTATTTATCGTTACGATTTGCATTAGCGAAAACATTTGAGCATGATTATCCATTTATTATTGATGATAGTTTCGTGCATTTTGATGCGGTAAGGACGAATCGAACGATTGAACTAATAAAGGAAATTGCGAAAGATAGACAAGTCATCTTCTTTACATGTCATGCGCATTTGTTAACGTATTTCACAGAAGAACAGATTATAAAATTAACGCATAAGCGTAAAGAAAATGAGTTGTAGTGTGCTATACTAAAAGTAACTGATTTGGTGGAGGAATTCGAATGAAAAAGAAAATTGCAGAATATGAAGTTGGTGAACAAGTCGATGTTTTCTTGTTAATTAAAACAGCGACAAAAGGTCTCGCAAGTAATGGAAAGCCGTTTTTAACAGTAATCTTACAAGATCCAAGTGGAGATATTGAAGCGAAGCTATGGGATGTATCACCAGAAGTTGAGAAACAATATGTAGCAGAAACAATCGTTAAAGTAGCTGGAGATATTTTAAACTACAAAGGACGTATTCAATTACGTGTGAAACAAATTCGAGTTGCGAATGAAAATGAAGTAACAGATATTTCGGACTTCGTAGAAAAAGCACCCGTGAAAAAAGAAGATATGGTTGAGAAAATTACGCAATACATATTTGAAATGAGAAACCCGAACATTCAGCGTCTAACAAGACATTTATTAAATAAGCATCAAAATGAGTTTTTAGAATATCCAGCAGCGACGAAAAATCATCACGAGTTCGTATCTGGACTAGCTTATCACGTCGTATCGATGCTAGATTTAGCGAAAGCTATTTCGGCTCTATACCCATCGTTAGATAAAGACTTACTATATGCAGGCGTTATTTTACATGACCTTGGTAAAGTAATTGAGCTATCTGGTCCAATTTCTACAACGTATACGTTAGAAGGAAATTTACTAGGCCACATTTCTATCATGGTGAACGAAATTGGGAAAGCAGCAGACGAATTGCAAATTGATGCAGAAGAAGTATTAATCTTGCAGCACATCGTCCTTTCTCACCACGGAAAAGCAGAATGGGGTAGCCCAAAACCACCATTAGTAAAAGAAGCAGAAATTCTGCACTACATCGACAACTTAGATGCAAAAATGAATATGATGGACCGCGCATTAGGACGCACAAAACCAGGTGAATACACTGAACGTGTCTTCGCACTTGATAATCGTTCATTCTATAAACCGACGTTCCATAATTAAGATTGTAAATAGAATGGCCTCATTAAGCGTTAAAAGCTTAGTGAGGCTGTTTTTGTATTAAAAATTAAATGAAATAGTTAAGAAGTACGCATGGGGTTAACGAAGAACGATTAAAACATATCTCACCACTAGAATGGGAGCATATCAACTTTAATATGGCAGATACTTAGAATCGCTTCAGCCTGTACAATAGGCCTAAAAATAAGAGTTGAAATTTGTTTAGCATATATTTTTGTTAAAAGGTGGGAGGGATCCCTATATAAAAAAAGACACCCTAAGGTGCCTTTCCTCGACTAGATCGGAGTACCGCCAGCATTTCAGAAAAAATATGCTAAGCAAAAAATACAATAAGCTGTCCATATGGGCAGCTTATTTACATAATTCTCGATATAGGAAGTAGTTTTAAGCATTAGGTAATATAAATTTCATTTGCTGGCTCTTATTTTCGGCGGGTTTTTAGCTTTCGCCAAGCTGAACCGCCAGTTAGCGAAAGGCAAGGCGCTGAATACATTTACAAAATGACAAAACTGTAAGAATACACGAATGTTTGTAAGAAAGTTCGATGTTTTCCTTTTTCTTTTTTTATTATAGTGAAAAAGAAGAACGAAATATTCTCTTATGTAGGAAAGGAAGATAATAATGATTGATCTATTAAATAAATGGATGTTAGAAAGTACAGGCAATTTCAATATCGTTGTAGGACTTACAGCACTTCTATTTTTGGGTTCAGTAATTGCACTTATTATTATTTACAAAAAAATTGGTAAACCATATGAAAGGACAAATGCTATTTATTTAAAAATTACTTCTCGTATGTTTACTATTCAGATTCTAATGAATGCTATATTTATTTCTTTAGTTGGTAAAGATATTGAGAATTTCCGTCAAATCTTTATATTATTTGAAGCTTTTGTATTCTTTATTGGAGCTATTTATTCGTTTAAATTATATAAACAGGAATGCAAATAATCCACTTATAAGAAACAATAAAAAATGTAAACTTTTCATTTTTAGTTAACTGTATATTCTATACATATGGGGTTAACATAACGTCTCATTATGAGGAGTCAATCTATCTAGAAACCTAGAAAAGCCCCTTCAGATTTTCTCAAGGGGCTTTTCGTTCATATAATCAGTGTTATCGGTAGTTAGGTCTCTTTAGTTGAATGGGAATATTTTGATCCAGTAGAAGAACGCAAAACCTCCAGCTACAAATAAAGCAGCTAAAATGAATGTTATTAGAGGTATTTTATTTTTCATACTTCCCTCCCCTTTTTCCTAATTGTACCATTTAGAGGAAGTGATATGTTGTATAATTTTGGTTGTATATGATATTCATGTAAGGTTAACATAACGTCTTATTATCGGTAGCAAGGACAAGGAGGAACCCCTATTCTCACAAGGGAACTTCCTTTTTTTGTTTTATGGATCTATGCATTTTTTTATACATTCCTATCCTGGAGCGGCTTTAGAGTCCTCGTTTGTTGCTGAATTAGCTGAAAAACTGTATAAGATCTTGCATACTCTTAGCTTGTTTTTTCAAAAATGCTGGCGATATCCTACATCCATCAACTTATGGATTTTATAATGTCCTCAAACCAAGAACCTCGCGTGTTTTTAGTCCAAGAACGTTAGTTATTAGATCTTAAAAGAACAGCCCTTCAAAATAAGGGATAGCACTAACAAAATCTATATTTTCTAGTTTATGGAAAATGTTTATAGCGATAAAATATCAGAAAAATCGAATAATATAAAGGAGATAAGGAATATGAACATATTAGAAAAAATTAAAGAAAACGTTTCAAAGGTTATTGTAGGAAAGGAAGGAGTAATTGATTTAGCGATGATTGCATTAGTTGCAAATGGACATGTTTTATTAGAAGACGTACCAGGAACAGGGAAAACAACATTAGCCAAAACTCTTGCGAAAAGTATTGATGGGGCTTTTTAGCGTGTTCAATTTACATCGGATACGTTGCCGGGTGATGTAGTAGGATTAGAATACTTTGATATGAAAGAAAGTGATTTTAAAACGAGTAGGCTATGCACCAGAAGATCTTCTCTGAGTTAGTATCTCTCATTTGTGGTAGGAAGAAAAATAATATAACTCCTCATCGCCATCAGATTAAGAATTTCATTATTCTCCAAAACGACAAAAGTACACTGAATTCTCATAAACAACCAACTGTGGTGAGATAAAATTTTTGTTTTGGGGCATGGGGAGCCTGGAGTCTTTAGCTTGATAGTGATGTGACGCTATCCCACATAGAAATTAATGATTTTACACCCTAAATGTTATTTAACTAAAAAAATATCTCAAATTCGAGATTTTTTACTTGCTTTTTAATCACTTGAGTTGTAAAGTGATAGTAACGAAAGCAAATGAGTCACCTGAAAAACATATACTCAGTTACTTTCGGTTTACAAGACAAAGTAATTTATGAATGAATTCAATGCAGCTTATTTAGTAAACACTACGACTAAGTTATAAAAACATAATGAGAATAAATTGAAAAGCTAAGAAGCATATTATTTTTTTGTTGTCACTTGACTAGTAAAATGAAACGGAGGAATGACCGATGTATGAAATTAAAGGGCATCATCACATTTCAATGGTTACGAAAAACGCAAATGAAAATAATCACTTTTATAAAAACGTGCTTGGTTTACGTCGTGTGAAAATGACGGTAAATCAAGACGATCCGTCAATGTATCACTTATTTTATGGAGATAAAACAGGAAGCCCAGGTACGGAGCTATCATTTTTTGAAATTCCTTTAGTAGGAAAAACATATCGTGGTACGAATGCAATTACTCGAATTGGATTACTCGTCCCTTCCGAGGAAAGCTTACATTACTGGAAAGAACGATTTGAGAAATTTGATGTGAAACATAGTGAAATGACAACATATGCAAATCGTCCTGCTTTGCAATTTGAGGATGCTGAAGGTCTTCGCTTAGTACTACTCGTTTCAAACGGAGAAAAAGTGGAGCATTGGGAGACGTGGGAGAAATCAGAAGTTCCTGCAAAGCATCAAATTCAAGGAATGGGTGCTGTGGAAATGACAGTGCGTAGACTTGATAAAATGGCGAGTACACTTACAGAGATGTTTGGTTATACAGAGGTTAGCCGAAATGACGAAGAAGCAATTTTTCAGTCTATTAAAGGAGAGGCCTTTGGGGAAATCGTTGTGAAATATTTGGACGGTCCTTCTGAAAAGCCGGGCCGCGGTAGCATTCACCATTTAGCGATTCGTGTGAAAAACGATGCAGAGCTTGCTTATTGGGAAGAACAGGTGAAACAAAGAGGTTTCCATTCTTCAGGAATCATTGACCGCTTCTATTTTAAAAGCTTATATTTCCGTGAATCAAACGGAATTCTATTTGAAATTGCGACAGATGGACCAGGATTTACAGTTGATGGAGATGTGGAGCATTTAGGAGAGAAACTTGATTTACCACCGTTCTTAGAAGATCAGCGAGCAGAAATTGAAGCAAATTTAGCTCCGATTGAAGAGAAGTAATAGAAGAAAAAATACAAATTTAATATATAAATGAAAACCATTGGAGGAATATAAAATGAACCAATTAAAAGGAATTCACCACGTTACAGCGATTACAAGTAGTGCAGAAAAGAACTATGAATTTTTCACTCATGTTTTAGGAATGCGTTTAGTTAAAAAAACGGTAAACCAAGATGATATTCAAACGTACCATTTATTCTTTGCAGATGATAAAGGTAGTGCCGGAACAGATATGACATTCTTTGACTTCCCAGGTGTTCCAAAAGGAGTACACGGTACAAATGAAATTTCAAAAACTTCATTCCGCGTTCCAACTGATGCAGCATTAGAGTATTGGGTGAAACGCTTTGATCGTCTTGAAGTGGAACATACAGGAATTAAAGAGCAATTTGGTAAGAAAACTCTTTCTTTCGTTGATTTTGATGATCAACACTATCAATTAATCTCGGATGAACTTGATAAAGGGGTAGAATCAGGTACACCATGGCAAAATGGGCCAGTGCCATTAGAATATGCAATTACTGGTTTAGGACCTGTATTTATTCGTATCGCAAACTTTAGTTTCTTTAAAGAAGTGTTAGAAAAAGTTCTATTATTTAAAGAGATTGCTCAAGAAGGAGAATTCTATTTATTTGAAGTGAATGAAGGTGGAAACGGTGCATCTGTCATTGTAGAACATAATACAGTTCTTCCTGAAGCACAACAAGGTTTTGGTACAGTGCACCATGCTGCATTCCGTGTAGAAGATCGTGCGGTATTAGAAGAATGGATTGAAAGAATAGGTAGCGTTGGTCTCCCTTCATCTGGTTATGTAAACCGTCACTTCTTCGAGTCATTATACGCAAGAGTGGCACCGCAAATTTTATTTGAATTCGCAACAGACGGCCCAGGGTTTATGGGAGATGAGCCATACGAAACACTTGGAGAAAAATTATCTTTACCTCCATTCCTAGAGCCAAAACGTAAAGAAATTGAAAAATTAGTTCGTCCAATTGATACAGTGAGAAGTACGAAGGAATTTATTAAAGAGTAAAAACAGAGATAGTAAGTAGAAGAGCAAGTAGTTTTAGCAGAGTGCTGGAACTGCTTGCTTTTTATTTGGTCTATAAAGTTTTCTGACAAATGTTTCTCAAGTTTTCGAAATAGAAATATTTGGTATAATGATTTTAAATTATAAATTTTCTGATAATTATTTTTCAATACATAGAAAAGAGGTGATAATATACAATTTGGATAATTGTATAAATATCCCAAATTTATAATTTGGCAAGGGAGAGGCGAAGGTATGGGAACGAATATAGTAACGAAGGAGCAAATGAAACATTCTTTAGATGATTGGTATCGTGTAATGTTGCAGCAACAAATAGAGCAAGTTACGGAAATGAAAGAGGAGATTGATAGTAAGATTAGTGGTTTGGAAGTGGATCAAGATGTATTACTTTATCATGCGTTATTGAACTTTAGATACGATGCATTAGTTGATTGGATTGGGGTTAGAGAAGATAGTTTTGATAAAGTGGAATCTTTCGAAATTCCGACAGAAGGCTTTCTAGCGTATTACTATCACTTCTTTAAAGGATTTCATTGTACATTAATTTCAAATTATAACGAAGCGAAAGAACAGTATGAACAAGCTGAGAAGTTATTGAAATATATTGCAGATCCGATAGAGCATGCGGAGTTTAATTATCGAATGGGGAATTTTTATTACCAAAAATATGACCAAGTTCATGCAATAGATTACTTGAATAGAGCCAAAGCGGCATTTTTGAAATATCCAGGTTATGAAATAAAAGTAGGATTATGTGAAAATGCTTTTGGGCTATGTTGCGTAGACATAGATCACTATGAATTAGCGGAAGAGAACTTTAATGCTGCTATGGAAGTATTGCAAAAAGCAAATCAAAAAAAATATATGCTAATGGTTCGACATAATTTAGCTTGGCTTTATGCCAGTCAAAACCTTTCAGAATTAGCGATTCGCCATATATCTGAGGTGACAAAAAATTACCCAGAACATTTTAAAGCCTTGTTTGTAGAAGCACGTGAACATTACAAATTAGGAGAATATAATTTAGCGAATCCAATTGTTGAAAAAGGTTTAAATATTTGTATTGATTTAGGCGAAAAAGAATTTCAACATCGTTTTAAAATTTTGAAAGAACTCAATGGAAATTCTTCTATATCAATTATTGAAGATGTAATTTTAAAAGGCCTTTCTTATTTTGAGAGAGAAAGATTATGGGATTGTATTCAAGAATACACTGAAATTTTAGCAATGAAATTTTATGAAGTTGATGATCATGTTAAGGCAAGTAAATATTTTTATATGAATAATAAGGCTCAAAAAAATATATTGGAAAAGGGAGCGTTAAAATAATGAAGAAATTTCGTTTAGCTATTGTTGGGGCTGCATTAGTAGGGGTATTATCAATTGGATTCAATAGTTCTTTTACAAATCAAGCTGTAAATATAGGGGACACGGGAGGAGCACCAGCAAGACCAGACTACGTTAACATTGGAGACACGGGTGGAGCACCTGCAGATAATAGAGGCGACGGCGGCGGAGTAAGCCAACTATAATAAAAATAAAGAAGGGACTTCATATGGAAGTCCCTTCTTTATTTTTTGGCCATGCAGAGAAAAGAATTGACTTACTTTTAATATGTAACTATAATAGTTACAAAATAACCATCAGTAATAGAGATGAGTTATATTTTTTTAATATAATTGTAACTGATTTAGTTACAATTAAAAAATCAATCATAAAACAACCAAAAAATGTAAAAACTTTAAATAGCAACATGAGAAAGGAGACGGAAATTTTGAAACGGTTTAAGTTTTATATGATTAGCGGTATTGTGCTCGTTTTGTTAGTAGTATGTAACTTCGTCGATAAGCCGATTGCGAAGGTTAGAGAAGTGAAAGATACTGTTATGATGAAGCTGAATACGAAAGAGAGTATGGCACAGATTGATGGGCAGACGATTTACTTTAAGCAAATTGGTGAGGGGAAGCCGCCTTTACTTATGCTTCATGGATTTGGTGGTTCTTCAGATGGGTTTAGTGATATTTATCCGGAACTTGCGAGAGATCATACGATTATTGCAGTTGATATTTTAGGATTTGGGCGTTCTTCTAAGCCGGTTGATTTTCAGTATTCGTTTCCTGCGCAAGTGAATTTATATTATAAGTTAATGAAGAAGCTCGGATACGATCAGTTTGCGGTACTTGGTCATTCGATGGGGGGAGAGATGTCCCTTAATTTAGCGTATTTATATCCGGACGCAGTGACACATCTCGTTTTGGCGGATTCTACAGGAATCGAGTCTTTCCAGCAAAAAGAAAGTTATGAAGTGCCGCCCCTATCAACGGATCTTCAAACAGTAACAGAGATTACGGATTATAATAAAAATGAAGTGAAAAATAGTCGTGATGATAAAGAGCATTACGATCAGCTTACGAAAATGAGAGAGCGCCGCATTGCGATGGAGGCCGATAAAATTAAAGTACCGACTTTAATTATATGGGGACGACATGATAAGAGCGTTTCTTGGAAAAACGGTGAGCTGTATCATCAGTTATTTACAAATAGTACATTTCATATTATTGAAAAAGGATACCATGCTCCGTTCCGCCAAGAGCCAATCGAATTTATGGAATATGTACAAGCATTTTTCTCAAAGCATCCACAATAAAAAGTTTTTAAGCATAAATCCACTTCTTTCCTCATACAGTGAAACTAATAAGGCTTGTCTAAAGAAAGGAATGAAGTGATTTGGAAATTTTACCATGGTGGGTGTATCTTGTAATTGTTGGGATTGTACTAAGTGGCTACATGGTTTTATATACTTCGAAAAAAGAGCAAGAGATGGATAATGAGTTTATTGAAAAAGAAGGCGAAGTATATATGAAAC